>JBIJDE010000466.1:0-4180 GCA_044344305.1 Armatimonadota bacterium | reverse complement strand
TTATGGTGGTGAAACTATATAATTTATATTTTAAAAGCAGGATTGAGCAGGTTAATGTAGAAAGTTAATCGGCAATGATAGATAAATCTTTTGAAATAAAATTTAATAAAGTAGCTATAGTTGGACTCGGTTTGCTGGGTGGCAGTTTAGCTATCGATTTGCGCTTGTTATCGCCAGATATTGAAATAATTGGTGTTGCGCGTCGTCAAGAAACATTAGTTGAAGCTGAATTATTGAATATTGATGGCATTAAGATATTTAACAAACTTTCAAATAATATAGTTGATTGTTTGGGAAGCGACTTAATTGTTTTATGTACACCAGTACAGACTATTATTGACCAGTTAGCTCAGTTATCTTCATTCATTGAATCAGAAACTATAATTACTGATGTCGGTAGCACAAAGCGCGCTATAATGAATAGTGCATCTGCAGTTATTCCTGAAGGTGTATATTTTGTTGGTGGTCATCCAATGGCAGGTTCTGATAAAGCAGGATTGTCGCATGCTCATGCCGGATTGTATAAAGGTGCTACATGGGCATTATGCGAAAATGAAAAGTCCGGTGAATCAGTTGAAAAATTATTAGGACTTATTGCATCTTTGGGGGCTTCTCCGATAATTATCGATGCTGATAGTCATGATGATGTTGTTTCTCTTACCAGTCATCTACCACATCTTGTCGCTTCTGCGTTAGTAAATACTGTATTCAGCAGTAATTATGAGGAGTTGGCACTGCCATTTATGGCAGGTGGTTTTCGGGATACCACACGAGTAGCGGCTGGAAATTCAGCATTATGGCGTGATATTTTAATGACAAATCGTGATAGAGTATTAACTTCTCTAACAAAATTAATTTCCGAATTATCAATTTGGCGTGAAGCATTACAAAGTGGAGACGAACCATATTTAGAAGCGTTATTATCAACTGCATCTGAAAGACGTGTGATGGTAAATAAGGTGAGGAAATGGAAAAGCAACGAATGACATCCCGTGATAAAATAATTTCTTTTCTCCGAGGTGATAAATGTGATAGTGTTCCAATTTGGATGCTTTTTCCGTATCACCACGCAGGATATTATACCGATGTGTTGAGTAACCCATATTATAAAGATGTTACTGCCGCAGCACTTGAACATGCTGTGTGGTTAGACAGGCGTAATATTGGCGTTCCTACTTTTTCAGATGATGTTGAAGTTATTAGTGAATCTATAGTTGACGGGGATGAACATATTGATAAAGCCTATTACAGATATAATGGGATGGAATTATGGACTGAAAACAGACGTGGTGGAGCAGGTGGACCAAAATTTAAAAAGATGCTTAATAGTGAGGAAGATTTAGCGGCTTTTGCTGAGTTTCCTTTGTTTCCGATTGAAAATATATCAAAAATTATGAATCCGCAATTAGAGAAAGTCTTTCAAGAATCATTAGATTTTCCAGTTGATTTGGGATTAATGATGCTGGATTTGGGTGAGCCGATGAGATTTCGTGAGATTTACAGAATAGCAATTGAATCAAACATCGCACCGGTATTTTTTTCTGTAGGTTCAGAGTTGGCTTCACCGCCAATGGTCAGTGTTGATACTTTTCGTCGCTGGATTGTCCCGTATGCAACAGAAATAAATAAGATGATTCATGACGACAATAAATGGATTATTCAACATTATCATGGTCAAATAAAAGAGATTTTACCATATTTTCTTGAGATGGCACCTGACGCATTGCATACTATTGAAGCGCCTCCGATTGGGAATTGTACATTTACTGACGCATTCAATATTGTAGGTGATGAAATCGGTTTAATTGGTAATATCCAATATGATGAGTTTCAACGATTGACACCAGACGAAATGGAAATTGCTGTAAAGAATGTCATTGATGAATGTAGAGGGAAACGATTTATGCTTTCACCTTCGGCTGGTCCGTACGAAGCTGAGTTAACTGCACGACAACAGGAAAACTATTTAAGATTCATTCAGGCTGGAATCAAATATTGTTAATCTTTATCGCTTTTGAATGGCAATATTACCGTTAAAATGCTGCTGAATATAGACATTAATACTGCAAGTGTTAATCCCATAGAAAATGTTGAAATTTTAAATATTGTTGGAGCAAGAGAAGTACTAACAAAATATAGAGCTACCCCATTCATTACCAATGATAAGAAGAAACCAAAACAACCCATTGTAATAACATTTACAGGCAGTGTAAGTAATTTTATTAACGCAGTAATTATGCTTACAACAACATTAGTTAACCCAAGTAATGCTGCTACCCAGCAGACATTATACCATGGTGGTGTAATAATATTTACTTCAGGATTCAAAATAGATACCCCAAGCCACAATGCAATTGAGCTAATTACCCAATTCCAAATCATTCTTTTCATTTTTTCTCCCTTTTATTCGAAATAATATATCCAAAACACAATATCTTTTGTATATTATACTTAACAAATGGGAAAAATCATATATGCAAGTAGCATTTTTTTGTTGTTTGGAGTAATTAATGTCATTAGCTGAGTTTATTTTAGATAATGAAGAATGGAAATTATACGGTTACCATGCTGATCAATGGCGGCCAGCCAATAAAATGTTGGGTGCCGGGTATGAGATGGGGCCATATAACGCTCACGTTCCCGGGTCAGTACAAGCTGATTTGTTAGATGCTGATGTTATTCCTAACCCTTATTGGGAAGACCAAAGTAAATTGTCAGAATGGGTTTGGGGTAGACATTGGGAATATAGCTGTTTATTTATTCCACCAGATACTTTACGAGGCAGACGAGTAATTTTATCAATAAACGCAGTTGACCCATCAGCTACAGTTATTTTTAATGGTAGGCATATTGGCGATATAGATGGTTATGGTACTGGTTTTGATGCAGATGTTACTGAATATTTAATTTCCAATAAAACTAATCGCCTTCAAATATTTATAGGTTCTCCGCATGCTATTCAAAATCAATATGGATCGACAGAGCAAAGCCATGAAGTTTGTCCTCGTTTTGGTGCGAAATGGGATTTCGGTACCAGATATATTAATGTTGGTATTCCTGGTTCAATCAAATTGTATGGGGTAGGGAAGTTTCATTTTACCGATGTAGCAGTGCGTTCAACTATTAATTTACATACCGACATGGCCGCAGTTTCGGTAGCAGCAACTTTGCAATGTAGTAGTGGGATGGTGAAATACAAATTATAACTGAACGCAGTAAACATTCCGGCACCAGAGGAGTTGCGCATTTATCAATTGATCACCAGTTACGTCATCCTCAATTATGGTGGCCTGCTGGTTATGGCGAACAAAAAATGTATAGGCTTGTTACAGAGGTGTTTAGCAATGATGGTGCATTAGCAGACCGTCAAGAAACTCTGTTTGGTATTCGTGATATCAGGTATGTAAGAAACGAAAATTCACATAATGCAATTATGCCTTATACCTTAATTGTTAATGGGATTTATATCTTTATAAAAGGTGTAATTATAGTTCCTTTTGATCATTTGAGTGGAATTGATAACCATGGCAAAATTCGTCATTATTTGCAGCTATTAATTGAAGCTAATGTAAATGTTGTAAGGATATGGGGATGTGGTGGTATCGCTTGCCAAGATTTATATGACCTATGTGATATATTAGGGATAATGGTATGGCAAGATTTACCATTGATAGGTTCTGGGAAGAATTGTGTATCAGCTTCAGACGCTCGTTCATTATCTATGTGGGAGTCGCATGGTCCTGAGTTAATCAGGTCAAGAAGGAATCATCCTTCTTTAATTGCATGGTGTGGTGGTGATAACCTGCAAAACCGAGATGGTTTGCCTGCTACAAATCGTGATCCATTATTAAAATTATTACAAAAGATTATTACAGAATACGATACCGACCGTATATTTTTCCCGACAACTCCTTTTGGGTTAATTGGGTTTCCTTCAGTAGAAAATGCTGAGGAGTTAGCAGATCAACAACATGATATTCATGGGCCTCTAACATACCTTGGACAAGAAAATGAATATAGCCTCCTAAATGGTATAAATCCTTTATTTGTAGGTGCTGCTGGATGTCCTGGTGCTGCAAATCACGACCTTATGCGTACAGTATCACGAGAAAATAAAATTTGGCCTCCCTCCCAAGAAAATTTAAGTTGGCGCAACCGTGGTGGACGATGGTTAGATTTT
>JBIJDE010000464.1:0-4202 GCA_044344305.1 Armatimonadota bacterium | reverse complement strand
CAATTCATCAATAAAGTGAATATCGCGATCATGATACTGGTTTATCGCATTTGCCGTCTTATATTCATCCGGGAAATCCGGCCAACCTGGTGCCCAATATTGTATGCTGGGTTTTACAACGTCTAATCCTTGTGGGTAAACAACAGTTGCCTCTGGCCATAATTGATGGATTTTTGTTAACGATTCCATACTGCTGGCATATCCGCCAAAACCATGAAAAACGAATACAAGTGGCGGATTTACCGTAGTATGACCGGGGGATACTAAAGCTGTTCTGGTTAATCCATCAACAGTCATTGTTTCTAACAAGTTCTCTCCTTGTGGTGGAGCAGGCTTCTGATTATTAATAGGTGTTGTTTTGGCTATAGGTTGAAAAAGGTTAGACATACCACATCCTGTTATAAAGTTAATAATTAAAAGGCACCCATATAATTGCAGAATTATTGATTTGTTTGTTAATATTACTGATATTAGTTTCATAATCATAATTATAACTAAAATTATCGATTTTCTCAATAATTTAAAAAATTATTTTCATTCCTTTTATCATCCTTGCAAGGGAAAATAAAAAGATATAGTTTGAAAATTATTTATCATATAACGAATGTGTACAAATATTCTTATTGAATGATGATTTATGTAAGTTTTCGTAAATGTTTGACACCACCTTTCAAAGGGGATAACGATATTGTAATACAGTAATAAAAGGGGGTATTACAAATGATAAAGATTCTGTTTATTGTGATATTGGCGGTAGTGGTTGGTCTGATGATATTTATTCAAAATAAGCCGGCAATGTCTGCGGATACGAAAGGAAAAGGTATGAAAAAAGCGATATTTGGCCTGGGGTGCTTTTGGGGTGCAGAGGCTGATTTTCAAAACTTGAATGGTGTTGTTGCCACCCGAGTAGGGTATTCTGGCGGTACAACTATTAACCCTGATTATGAAATGGTATGCGGTGGAAAAACCGGACATACCGAGGTGGTAGAAATCACTTTTGACCAAAAAGTGACAACCTATTACGATTTATTGAATACTTTCTGGGGAAGTCACGATCCGACGATTCGATATAAACCCCAATATAAATCTGCGGTATTTTATCTTAATGATACACAAAAAGCTGAAGCGGAAAAGATGAAAGCGGAATTAGTGAAATTGAAAAAGTTTGTTAATCCAATAGTAACAGAAATTATGCCAGCTAAAGAATTTTATGTGGCTGAAGATTATCATCAGAAATATGATGAGAAACACGGCATATCATGCAAGGCAAATGCCTGCGCCATACCTTCTGGTGTAAAATCAGAAGATGTGAAATTGAATGATGAAGTAAAGGTGTTCAATCTGGATAAACAGGTCGATATAAATGTGAAAGCCGTGAAAAAGTCAGATGACGAATGGTTGAAACAGTTAGGAAAGTTGAGTTATGAGGTAACGCGCAAACAAGGTACTGAACCTCCGTTTGATAACGCTTATTGGGATAACCATAAAAAAGGTGTGTATAAATGTATTGGATGTGGAACTGACTTGTTCACCACAGAAGCAAAGTTCGATTCAGGTACTGGTTGGCCAAGTTTTACAAAACCAGTTGCGTCGGAAAATGTAATGACTATAAATGATAAAACTCATAATATGACTCGCACAGAAGTCCGTTGTCCTGTTTGTGGCGCACACCTGGGACACGTTTTTGATGATGGACCAAAACCGACAGGAAAGCGATACTGCATTAACTCTGCATCTTTGGAGTTTATTGAAAAAAAGTAACTTATTATAGGAACATAGAGGACTAACTCTGTAAAAAAATAACCCGCGGTTTACCGTGGGTTATTTGATAATTTTGGTCGGGGCGAGAGGATTTGAACCTCCGACCCCCAGTACCCCATACTGGTGCGCTACCAAGCTGCGCCACGCCCCGACTGCGGGTAATTTTATACCATAATGAAGGATAGAATGTCAATGCCATTTTTTATTATTGTCATATACCGAGGATTATGTAAGGGTATTTAGTACGATTAATGACCCGCGAATTTCAATAACAGTGGACACAGGACATTTCACAGGTTCACAAGTGGATGTCATTGATTTTATTGAGAAGTTAGCACCGCATATCAATTATGTTCATTTGAAAGACCATATTAATACCCAATCAGTAGCTTTCGCTTGTGGTAATACTGACAACCTCGCCATTATGAATCATTTAGCCAGCAAAGGTTTTTCCGGTTATGCAACGGTAGAATTAGAATTAGAAGACACAGAGAATATTCAGCAATATTTGAGAGAAGCACGGGAGTATTGCTTGAATTATTTGGGTTTAGTTGAGTAATAAGATAATTAACATGGAATGGCAGGATAGGCAGGATAATTATTAATCTAAATCCCGACTACAAATATTCCTATGCAAGTTTTGTTAAGTCAAATGCATTTTAAACATCTTTTGTTAATGGATGCATTGATAATTTGCAATTGACTATCATTCAAACGTCAAAATAGCTTCATCATTTAAATTACTCATAGGGTCTAACCAGCGATTTATAGTAGTTTTAGCTTCTTTGTGGGACATATCACGGCCGCTTAACTGATGTTTTATTTCATTAGTTTTACGTACGGCTACTGGTTGGCTGGATTGGTTTAACCAGGTTATGAAGTTGTCGTCGAGGATTTCAGCAGTTAATTCTGCTTCGCCACGACTCCAATTAAGCAATGTTAGTGCTTTTTCGCGTATATCGTCATTAGCGCGTTTCATTCTTTCCCGCAGTTTATCTGCCCATTCACTGTTTTGCAGGTGAATTGCCGCAAGTGAAAGCGCATCTTCAGCAGCTTGCCTTCCTTCAATAGGGGATGGCATAGGCGAGGGGGCGTTAAATTGCGACTTGCAGCGCGGGCAGGTGAAATCGTGAAGTAGGCCACCAGGGCAATATTTTTCGCGTGCTTGGGCAAGTATCGCTGGGGGAGCGTATACATCTGCTGGCCAATCTGTATGAACTAAAGCCAGTCGTCGGGCAAGGCGAAAATCTGCTGTTTCAAATATTTCTTTTAATTGAGCAATCTGCGTCTGACCAAATATAGATTCATGCCAGATGCTGTATTCACGTTGGATAATGGCTTCTATTTCATTTGTCAGGCTAATTATTTCATTTATTTTGCAGATTGAATCGTCACCATTGGCCATAATTATGCGTAATTCGTTTATTTTAGTATCGGCATTGCCATTATAGGTTAGATGTAATATTTGGTTGATACGTGACAATATTCCTTGTTTATCAATCGCATATTTTATATTTTTAATTCTATTTATGAAATCTATATTTCCTGACGCTTCCAATAAATCCAGCAATGATTCTGTTTCTATATCTGTATTCATCATTTTTAGGTTACAGATTAATTCAGATGATTCTCTCCAAATCCAAGGTAATGAATCATTTGTGCTACACCATTCGGCAATAAAAAGATCAAATTCATTACAATCAATCTTACTTTTCTTCAGAAATCGTCGTAATGCAAAAATAGACAACTCATCTAAATCAGCAGCATCGCAGAGTTCTTTCAATTTCAATTTGTAATCTGCTTTTAAAGTAGGTTGATTACTGATGAACGTAAGGGTATCTGTACGTGATAATGAAGTCAACGGGTCTATTTGACGCATGAATGAATCATATCCGGCTAATGCACCAGTACGCACAGCAGTATGAATAATTAATGACGATAATTCACCGGGCAGACCAAATGGCGGTTTGTGCATCATGGCAATCATCTCCTTCAATGTAACAGCATTTGCTGATGCTTTACTCATCATTTGAATAATTTCATCTGCTGGAACATTCAGTGTGAAGCCGTTTTCATCTTCGATAACAGATTCTGACGGCAGCAGGTATTGTCGTGTATAGTGCATCAGTGTTGATGACGCGGTTGATACCCCACCGGTATCAATAACAAATTGGTGCAATTGACGTGCTATGGCACGTGGAGGGTCGCCAGCAGGAGAAAATTTTACCGCACCGGCAAATCGTTCCATTAACCCCTGAGAAAATTGTGCGGATAACATCTCTGTTAAAGCATCATATTTTCCAGCCATATCAATGGCATCATTTCCAATAAACCATTTTCCATCACGGTATAAGTTGGTTAAAATTGTTATTGCTGGCACACGCATTTCGCTGGCACGCTCTACGCATCGCTTATTCGTTCGGTTTTCTAGTGCACTTGAA
>JBIJDE010000463.1:0-4208 GCA_044344305.1 Armatimonadota bacterium | reverse complement strand
TATATACCGCACAAAATTATCAGAGGCGGAAAGTGCGAAAGAGGTTTGAGAAAATTAAAAATTAAAAATGTAAAATTAAAAATTAATGAGGCTCTTGCAAAACCTATCTGATTTGTAGGGAATGCTGTCCTCAGCATTCCGAAAGATGATAATTTATATCTCACCGGGGAACGTCGGGGACGACGTTCCCTACAATAAAAATGGTTATGCAAGTGCCTGTTTGATTGTTATTTTTGTCCGAGTTTAATATCAAACTTAAGTTCACTATCAACAGTTTTAACAGTAGCGACACCATCAGTAACTGTAACAGTTAATTTTTCAGGTTTATGTCCGCGCCGCCATGGAACGAGTATTGTGGTGAATGACCCGGTACCGCGTATACGCAGAATATGCTGTCTTTCCTCACGTTCTGTAATATTTCCACCCCATGCAGTATCTGCCCAATTGCCGATTAACGCCTGTTGCGGCACATCACCAATAATAAACACCGCAAAGTCAACATCGTACCGGCCGGTAAAGCCAAACTCATTTACTCCTGCCGCCAAATCAATCGGTTTGGATGCTGATGGCAGCACTGTCGGATCTTCTTTTCGCTGTTCAACAGGATGTGTTCGCTTAACCGGCTCAATTTCTCCCGCAGGTGTGACAACCGGACCAACAGCCATAAGATTCAGACTCATTACCTTTGACTCACTGGCTTTTTCTCCGGAAAAGCTGTCATGAATCACTATAACCGGCATATCCGGTTTTGGACGCGCTGTTGTAACGGCGCGTGTCCAATCAACCTTATTTCCGCTGAACTTAGCCTGCACATATGACCGCTCATTTGCCGATTCATATTTTTCCCGTCGTGAGTTGCCCCAGACACTATTACCGGCAGTAAGCAATGCACCGTCTTTATCCCATGCGTGGCCAATAGACGCTTCCGGCACTACCATGGAATGCATATACGCACCTGGCGCGTGCGGCGTATAAATAGCTGACCAATCGGTGGATATCGGTTTGCCAAGAGCATATAATACTACTGAACCATGGTCATAATGCCGGTGATCACGGTAAAAATCGCCGTTAACAAAAAAGAGCGTCGTTTCATCCAGGGTATTCCAACCATGGCGCAAGACGCTGTAGTAACCGGGAAAGTCAGCATCAGAGAGCGGTGCGGATGCCGTAGGTAAAGAGTCATCAATCATCACGGTTGTGGTGCCAAAGAAAAATGAATGCTGTTTACCCCCTGCTGCCCAGGCGCCCATCAATCGTTTCGAAAGTTCCGGATCTGCATCACGAAAACCAGTACCGAGTAAGCCGAAAGTCTCAGAAGTTTCCAGACCGCTGTCTCCCAATGGCACTATTGCCGGTTTTTTACCCATTCGCGGTTCCGGTGGAGTCTGCAAATTTAGATAAAAATTCGCGAACTTCGCTAATTTTGGCCACTCTTTAAATGGGTCGGTTTTACCAATCTGCTTCACTTGCAACAGAGTATTTAATGTCGGCACAAAAGACGCTCCAATATAATGCGGACATCCAATCTCCGCGCCGCTATCATTAATAACGTTGTCGATTGTTTGCTTCAATTGTGACTCAACTAATTTTGACCGTTCTGTCATTGTAGGGTGATTTGCCATGAACAAGGCATAAAAACGACGGTATCCCCACTGCTGAATAGGCATGTTTTCAGTTCCCAGATTAAGCCCGTGTACAGTTGTGCTTATAGGCGCGTGGTCATCATCCCAAACGACATTCGCAAACATAACCGCGGCGGCTTTCAGCTTAATGCGTTCCTCATCAGTAATCCGCGGGTCGCCAAGCAACTGGTCAATCCAAACACCATATCGCTGCGCTTCCAATCCGCCGTGCCAATAATGTACCGACATTTCATAAATGCCGCCTTTATTAACAAGTGAATTAAGCATATCCCGCGCGTGGGTGACAGTCTCATTAACACATGCCGTTAACTTTTCCCGTCCTGTTTCGCGCCAACTATCAAAAAGCGCTCTGGTGTAAGTATCATTATTGTATAACCATGAGTAATACGCGGGTTCTGTCTTTACCCGTTTTTTCAGAGTATCAATACCTGCTCTACCCATAAACGCGGTGCCATACCCCTCTTTAAGGTCCGGGAAATCAAGCGACCAACGATTAACTTTATCTAAATTTATGCCGCCATGTATATTCATTTGCAGATTAATCGGCTGTATTTTATCAGGTGTTGGCAGTGCTTTTTTAGACGCCAGGTATAATCCCCACTGAAACCGTGAACGCGGGAATTTCCGGTTGTCCGGAGACCGCCGATAACTCTGTACGGCAATCCCAAAAACACGATTTTCAGCATTGCGCGGGTCAGCAGGCAATGTGAAAATACTTGCTCCGCTCATAGCCGCGCCTATCGCGCGGGAAGCGGAACCAGCGAATAATCCGGCAATATTTGCGTCCTCACCCGCTTCAGAATTATATGCCTGCCAGTACCATCCGGTGTCAAATGCCCAGGGGTCCCATACCGACATATAGCGCCACGTACCTTCTGTGGTATTATAAGATGGTGTTTGCTCGCGCTTATATTGCAAATCTACAGTGGCGTCACCGTATTGATATCCTTTGTAAACAGTACCATCTGTCCAGCGACCGGATTTTACGCTGTTTGCGTGATGCCCACGGTATCTGGCCTGGTCAGGCGAGAGTCCATTATAAAGATTCATCCCCCAAATCATCTCAAGGTCGGTGTCTTCCTCAAATAATATCGACGGCTGCCCGGATTCAACAGCAATAGTGCATGTGTAGTAACCGGGACCGGCATCAGACAAATGTATCGGCCCATAATCGTAAGATGGTTTATCAAAACGGTAACTAATTTTCGCTACCACTTTTAACGGACCGCGTTCGACAAATTTCACACTCGCTGACGTTGTGCTTTTCGCCAATGCCACCATCATATTAGGCCCCAATCCGCTCCATGTACCATCATGCAATCGCACACCCTGTACCGGCGCTAATATCACCTGGCGCGGCGTCCACTGTGAATCCGGCCCATAATTAAATAAATCCAGCATCGGCCGGGTCGGTGCTTTTGCCCAGTTATAACCAGTAGCCAAACCTGGGGTGGCAAAATTAGGAATCCGCACCGCGACAGAATCAGAAGCTATTTCAATATAATCAGTTTTTTCACTCACGGTTACCGCGTTTTTATCGTCAACGCGTGGTATACCTGGTTGCAATCTGAATTTTTTCGTCTCATTAGCCGCAAGACTAACCCTGATAGCAAGCAATTTACCGTCATCAAGCAACTGATAAGGAACTTCCGCGCCTTCGCCTTTATCATTTTCAGCTATTAATATATTTTTCGCCGTATCTACATGTTCATTTAAATCAAACGTAACTATCTGATCAGGATGTGAAACGCCAAATGATTCACGAACCGTGAATATCCGCGCGGATTTCTCTGGTGCCTGGCTATAAGACACCACGTTAAATAAAATAATGAAAAACAATACTAACAAACGCATTTTGTGCTCCTTTTTACAGCAAGTCATTTCCGGACTTTTCCGGTTAAGTTTAAAAATCATTTCACCCGCGCCTGATAAAAGAAACGGATGCTGTCGAGTTTTGCGCCTTGCAAATCTGTCATCACTTTCAAATCATCAGTTGAACAGGCGTCAAGATAGGTAAGGCATAAGGACAGCGATTTACGGCTATCCGCATTGCTGATAGCGCGGGCAGCGGCAAGTCTTCCTATATTATCATGCCCTATTACATCAGGTTTGAATAAAACAGCGGCCTGTTCCACTGCCAAATCAAGCGTCTTAATAATGCGCTGCTGCGCCAGAATACGCGATTTAACACTTCCTATCACTGCCGGGTCGCCGGAGCTTTGCGCTTCCTGCATTGCATTATACGCGCCATCAAGAATCCAGCGTTGCCGCCAGGCATAATACGGCAGTTCCACAAAACCACGGCAAAGCGCACTCAAAGTCTCGTCATTACGTTCACCACACTTAATTCGCGCATAGGCTACATAAGGACGGAGCAGTCGGGTTTTATACATATCCCGCGCTGTGTCAGTGGTTTGATAGTGCTGTTCTATCAGGTCAGACCACACTTTATCCTGGCGGTTCAATTTGCTGTCAATATCACGCAAGTATGGCAATGCGGCTTTATCACCGCAGGAAGCAACACAGCGCAAGAAAGTTACTTCATCAAGTTCCGCCTGCCAGGTT
>JBIJDE010000115.1:0-11596 GCA_044344305.1 Armatimonadota bacterium | reverse complement strand
ACCTGCCATCCCTGTTGCCATGGTCAGATACTTTGCCGGAATATGTGAAAATGCCGGCTAAAAAAGATTAAGAGCAAATACCACGGCAAACACGTAATCTATTTGACGCTTACGCCTTAATTATATTTTAATCCTTCTATCTTTTTTCGGGTACAGGCACGAATACTGTGTTTGCTGGTAATTGATAGTATGTTGATAGTTACAGTATTCAAGCCAGTCCCCTTAGTCTGTAAATAAATTTCAATTTTGCATTTTTAATTTTGCATTTTTAATTTGCCATTTACCATTTTCTCTCTTCACTCTTCTCTCTTCTCCCTTCTAATAACGTGTCCTTTATCTGTTCCCACTGTTCTGCCGATGCTGGTTATTCTGCCTGTTATACAACCGCGGCAATGGGCGGCGTCATCACCGAGACAGATTTTACCCGGGTATATTTCATACTGCGGTCGGAATGTAGTGGGGGTGATATTTGGCATTACCACGTTTGCACCGGCTTGCAGTGCCATTTCGCGGCCTTTGGGATTGAGAGACCCCATGGCGGTGGTGGCGGGCAGGTGAGCAAATGGGAATACTAATCTTAATACTGCTACTAAGCGCAATGTGTCATTAACTGTTCCGCCGGTTTCTTTTCCAAGTGGGGTTTCCGGGTGGGGAATAAACGGGCCGACGCCAATCATTTCCGCGCCTAATTCGTGCATCCAGATGACATCGTTTGCCAGGGTGGTTGCCGTTTGTCCGGGAATGCCTTGCATCACGCCGGTCCCCAATTGGTAGCCGATATCGCGAATATTGTACAGGCATTGCTTACGGTAATTAAGGTCGTCATCCGGGTGAATGAAGGCAAACAATTCCGGATCAGTGGTCTCAATTCGCAATAAATATCGATCAGCACCGGCGTCAAACCATTTCTGGTATGTTTCTTTATCTCTCTCGCCAAGGCTTAATGTGATGGCAAGATCCGCAACTTTTTTGATGCTGCTGACTATGTGCGCCATCCTGTCGGCAGTGTACCACATATCTTCGCCAGACTGAATGACCAGGGATTTATAACCTAATTCGACGGCTTGTTTGGCACCGTCAATCATTTCTTCTTCGCTTAAGCGATATCGTGATACCGTACTGTTAGCTTTGCGCAGACCGCAGTAGCAGCAATTCTTAATACAATAACTTGAACATTCCAACAAGGCGCGGAAATGAACGGCGTTGCCGACGTTAGCCTCCCGTACTTCATCGGCGGCTTTATATAAATCAATGGTATCTTCATCAGAACAGGAAAGCAGGGGAACAAGCCATTCAACCTGTGGTTTCGCACCAGAAAGAGCAAGTGATAAAGATTTAGAAAAAGTTTTATTCATGTTTTACCATTTTAACCTGATATGATACTGATTAAACATCATATATTTTATAAATACCATATCGTTGCTTTATCTCTTAAAACTTCCCGCGCATTTTAATCAACTCTGTTTCTGCATCAGTTGCGATGTCTTCAAGAATTTGTTGGATCGGTTTGATATCTTTTATCAGACCTACACTTTGGCCAGCCATCAGGGAACCGGTATCTACGTTACCGTCTATCGCGGCTTTGCGCAGTGCGCCTACCCAGAAATTTTCTACTTCAAATTGTGCTTTTTCACGGGTAATTGAACCGGATTCCAGTTCTTTCAATAGTTGCAATTGCAGTTTTCCAAACTCTGCCATTCCCTTGTTATTGATTGCGCGTACAGCAACTACTGGTAATTTGGAGTCATATTGTGGGGTGCTGATAGCCTGGCGGGCATTTGCTTTCAGGAATGCGTCTTTGAAGTTGGGGTGGGCGGTACATTCATCACTCATCACGAAACGAGTACCCAGTTGTACGCCGGACGCTCCCATCATCATCAGGTGTGCCACCATCTTGCCAGTAGCGATACCGCCAGCGACAAATATTGGCACCTGGTCAAACTCAAAAAGTACTTGCTGCAGAAGAATCATCAGGGATACGTGACCGATATGTCCACCGGCTTCGCTTCCTTCCAGAATCAGTGCGTCAATGCCAAAGCGGATTTGTTGGGCAGCGATAGAACCTTCAGATGCGAATGCCATGGTTTTTTTACCGCTATCCTTCATCCCCTGCACATCTGACTTGCGAGGAAAAGAACCGGCGAATACTACGAATGGAACATCTTTTTTTTGTAATATTTCATAATGCGCACGAAAGTTTGGCGCGATGGTAATCATATTTACTGCGAATGGTGCTTTTATTTCTGCGACCAGTCGATCAACTTCTTTCTCAAATATGTCGGGCGGGGTGTTGCCGCCGGCATATACTGGAAATGCGCCTGCGTCGGCTACCGCCTTAACTAACTCGAAATTGCTTATCCATGTCATTCCGCCGCTGATGACGGGATATTTTACTCCTAAAAAATCAGTTCCGCGTTTCCCAAATTGTTCAAATAGCATCTTAAATGCCCCCTTCGTTTTATCAATAACAGGACTTTTGTTTTTATAGATGTTGTAGGGGCAATCCCTTGTGGTTGCCCCGTATTTACAGAATACAAGCGTCCTGAATAAATAACCCGCCGGCAAAATGGGGGTGATGCCAGCGGGTATTTAATATTAGATTAAATTTTTGCCAGACCAATTTTTATTTTCTCTTCATGCAACTCTGTTTCTTCAGTATAAAGCACAGTTGATGCCATTTCGAAATATATTTCTGATGTTAGGGTTTCTGACATCAAATATTCGATATGGTCATTTAATGCTGTTTTTATATCATCGCTTGCTTCGATAAAGAGTTGTATGTGGTCGCTGATTTGCAGGCCGGCTGATTTGCGCGCGTCCTGGATGGTGCGAACCATGTCGCGGGCAATACCTTCACGGCGAAGTTCTTCGCTGATTTCAGTATTTAATGCTGCGACATAGCCGCCATCTTCAGCAACGGCAAAACCTTCCGGCGATGACGATTCAATGAGAATTTCTTCAGCGGTCAGTTCCCATTCCTCGCCATTTACGGTAATTTTAAAGCTACTTCCGGCGCGTGCAAGAGTAGCGATTTCAGAAGCCGCAGCACCAGTAATTTCTGCCAATGCGGCTTTTAATGCTGGTACCATTTTGCCATATTTTCTGCCTACTACCGGCAGATTTGGCTTGAACCGATATTCCACCATGCCATCGCTGCCTTCCATGAAACGGACATTTTTAATATTCAGTTCTTCACGAACCTCCGCCATGAACCTCAACAACGCATCTTCTTCAGCTTTGCCTGGCAGGTATACCAGCAACTCTGCTAATGGCTGACGAATCTTATGACCGCTTTCGGCGCGGGCACTTCTGCCTAGTTCGATAACTTTGAGCAATACTTCCATATCGCGATCCATCTTGGTATCTACCATAGTTGGGTCGACAACAGGCCACGCGGCGATATGTACGCTTTCCGCTTCCTTACCATCGGTAAGGTTGCGATAGATTTCCTCACTGATAAATGGTGCGAATGGTGCCATTAATTTTACAACAGTCAGCAGGCATAGGCGCAATGTATAATAAGCAGCTTTTTTATCAGTATCGGTTTCACTTTTCCAGAATCTACGACGGTTGCGGCGCAGGTACCAGTTTGATAACTGGTCGACAAAAGATTCTATAGCGCGGGCTGCTTCGGTAACTTCGTATTTTTCCAAATGTAATGTTACGGTGGCAATTACACCTTGCAAACGTGAAACAGCCCATTGGTCTAACGGATGTTCCAGTGTGGGTTTTTCTGCCAATGCATCTGCATCAATTCCATCCAGATTCGCATAGGTGACGAAGAATGAATAGGTGTTCCACAGAGTCAGCAGGAACTTGCGGACAGTTTCGCTGACCAGTGATGACGAGAATCGGCGCGGGTTACCCGGGGTAGAGCAGGTGTATAGATACCAGCGCAGCGCGTCGGCACCTTGTTCATCCAATACAGTCCAGGGATTCACCACATTGCCTTTGTGCTTGCTCATTTTCAGGCCTTTTTCATCCAGAATATGGCCAAGGCAGATTACATTTTTATATGCGGGACGGTCAAACAGCAACGTTGACAACGCGTGCAGGCTGTAGAACCATCCACGGGTCTGGTCGATTGCTTCACTGATGAAATCGGCGTGATGTGCCTGATGTTTTTCTACCCATTCTTTATTTTCAAACGGGTAATGCCATTGCGATACCGGCATGGCGCCGCTATCAAACCAGGCATCAGCAACGTCTACGATGCGCTTCATTTCACCACCACATTTCTCACATGGCAGAATTATTTCATCAACATAAGGACGATGCAGGTCGAGGGTACTGAGGTCTTTTCCTGCTTTCTCGCTGAGTTCCTGAACACTACCGATACAATTTATATGACCGCAGGCACATTCCCATATAGGCAATGGAGTACCCCAGTATCTTTCACGGCTGATTGCCCAATCGACATTATTCTCCAACCAATTGCCAAACCGGCCATGTTTGATATGATCGGGGACCCAATTGATGTCCAGATTACCGCTGACCAGTTTATCTTTCTTTGCGGTGGTGCGGATATACCAAGATGTTTTTGCGTAAAACAATAACGGTGAGTCGCAACGCCAACAGAAAGGATAGGTATGTTTAACGCGACCGCTTTTGAACAACAGGTTGCGAGATTTCAGTTCTTTGATGATTTTAGGGTCGGCTTCTTTAAAGAACTGACCGGCAACGAATTCAAATTGCGGCAACACCGCGCCATGCAGGTCTACACTGAACAGGGTAGGCAAGTTATGGCGGCGGCCGATTTCCAGGTCGCCATAAGCCGGTGCGATATGTACAATACCAGTACCGTCATCCAGCGATACATAGTCATCGACGATTGCATGCCAGGCATTATCCATATTAGAATCATCGCCAGCACCCTGTACGCCCATATACAGGCTTTTATATTTCACACCATTCAGTTCATTCCCGGTACATTCGGCTAATATCTCGGTATCTTCGCCAAGATTCTTCTCGATTAATTCTTTAGCCAGAATGTATATTTCGTCATCTTTGCGAACTGCGGCATAGATTCCTTCTGGTTTTAATGCTACTGCCACGTTTGCCGGTAAGGTCCACGGTGTAGTGGTCCAGGCAAGAAAAAATAGCGGCGTTCTTTCAGCCAACTTGGCGAATGACGCCGGCAGGTTGCCGGGGATTACCTCGAATTTTGGCCACACTGATGGGTCTTCGGTATCATCCTTGTAGCCCTGCGCAACTTCGTGGTCTGACAATGTGGTCACACAACGTGGACAGTGCATATTTACCTTGTAGTCACGATGCAACAGTCCTTTATCCCACAGTGTTTTTAATATCCACCAGTTTGATTCCAGATATTCATTTTTATATGTTACATACGGGTCGCTAAGGTCTACCCAATATGCGATACGGTCGGTCATCTTTTCCCATTCCTGCACATAACGGAAAACAGACGACTTGCATTTCTCGTTAAATGGCGCGATGCCGTATTTTTCAATATCTCGTTTCCCGTTCAGGTTCAGTTCTTTTTCAATCTCAACCTCAACTGGCAATCCCTGGGTATCCCAACCGCCACGGGCACCGATAATATTATAACCGCCCATGCGTTTATAACGAATAATGATATCTTTAAATGCGCGCGCCAATACATGGTGCACACCGGGACGACCGTTAGCAGTTGGCGGGCCTTCAAAGAATATGAAGTCAGGACCGTCAATATTACCTTTCAATGAACGCTTCATCACACCGGATTCGCGCCACCATTCAACTATTGCCTCTTCCATACGCGGAAGAGAAACTTGAGCATCAACATTACGAAACACCTGGCAAACCTCCAAGAATACAACAATTAAGTTACAGCAGTGCCGACCTATTTTAGCTTAAATATCGACTTTCGTCGATAATTTTAAAGATAATGGCAAAGACACAAATAAGAGGTTTCCATGATATGTGTGGTTTATATTACAAAAGAAGATTTATGCTTGAGATTATTCAATCAACAACGTTGCGACATCAATGTAATTAATAGTTATTTACTCATCACTAAACAAAACAAAATTATTTGCAAAATCATTGCAATACCATTGGGCAGCCATATTGCTATATGTCGAAAACGAATACCGTATGCCATCCAAAATATGTAACTCATTAAAAATCCGATGAGATAAATAACTGATAGTGTACTTGGTTGTTTGGATTGATATTCAGCGATAATTTGTGAAACTATGCAGATGCAACACGCAATCCCGCCAAATGTGCCCGCTATTTCCCACATGGTCGCGTTTTTTTTTGATTTTTCAGTTATTTCCGTTGATTCTGACATAATTGGCCTCAGTAAAATTCGTAACGCCGGAATGGTACTCTTAGCATCATGCTGCGTCAATAGTTAATTTGAAAAATATTGAAAATTCTCTTGACTTTTCATACTCAATATATTAAGGTTGCAACAGATTTCAAATGCAGAAAATTTACCTTTTAAGAGGTGTTAAATGAATAACCTTAAAGTTGGCGTATTTGCCGATAGTATGCGTGTTCCTATTCGCGAGGGTTTGAAAATTGCTCGTGAAATGGGTGTCGAGTATTTTCAAATGTTCACTACAAATTTCGAATTCGCGTTCAATGATGATTTTGCTCCAGAGAAGTTTGATGGTAATGCACGTACTGAATTCCGCAAATATTATGAAAGTTTGGGAATGACATTATCGGCAACCTGCGCTGATTTTGGCAATGGGTTCACAAATGCAGAAAAGAATATTGAAATGATTCCCAAGACATTTAAACAGCTTGATCTCGCTGTTGATCTGGGTGCAAATATCGTTACCACTCACATCGGTGTAGTGCCGGAAACGCCGAATGAAGTGTGGGATATTTTGCAGGGAGCATTAAATCAAATAGGCAGTTATGCAGAAAATATTGGCGTGCGCATAGCTATAGAAACCGGACCGGAAAGCGGACCAGTACTGCGTTCATTACTTGATTCATTAAACAATAAGAGTATCTGCGTTAACCTTGACCCGGCGAATCTGGTAATGGCAGGATACGATCTGGAAGAAGCGGTTGCTGAGCTGATGCCATATATCATCCACACCCATGCAAAAGATGGTATTGATGAAAATAAAGCAAGAGCGATAGGGGTATGGGGTGAAATGCCACTGGGCAAAGGTGATGTCCCTTGGGAAAGTTATATAAAATGGTTGAAAGAAGGTGGATACGACGGTGTATTTACTATCGAACGCGAAGTAGGTGATGACCCACTCGCTGATATTGGCGAAGCAGTGAAGTTTTTACGAATGCTTTAATAATTACGAAATAAATTTACATCGATGGGCAGGATGGGAAGGACATACGTTTTGCTTCGCAAAATAAATCCTGTCAATCTTGTTAATCCTGTCAAAATAATTACGAATAACGAATAACG
The DNA here is from genome assembly GCA_044344305.1 of Armatimonadota bacterium. Lineage (GTDB taxonomy): Bacteria > Armatimonadota > Hebobacteria > CAIYQO01 > CAIYQO01 > JBAXQQ01. The sequence continues at coordinate 4,206 of JBIJDE010000115.1, read as the reverse complement.
AAATTAATTTACATCGATGGACAGGATGGAAAGGATATATGTTTTGCTTCGCAAAAAATCCTGCTAATCCTGCCCATCCATGTTAATTTTAAAAGGTGAACATTATGTCAAAATACACAGTAGCAGTCATTGGCTGCGGTTCAATTGCCCAGCATTTGCATCTGGCCGGTTATGCAAAGCGTACTGATATCGGTCGTCTGGTAGTGGCCGATCCGGTGGCGGAACGTATTGCCGAGGTGCAGGAAAAGTTTAATATTTCCAAGGCATATTCCGATTATCGTGAATTATTTGCTAATGAGAAACCGGATTTTGTTTCTGTTTGTACCCCAAACAAGTTTCATGCTGAACACGCTATTGCCGCATTGGAATCAGGTGCGCATTTGTTGTTGGAAAAACCGATGACAATGACACTGGAAGAAGCGGCATTGGTCAAACAGGCAGCAGAGAAATCCGGCAAGCAGGTAATGATAGGCTTTTCACACCGCATGAATAATAGTAATAAAGTGGTGAAAGAAATACTCGAACGCGGTGATATAGGTGAACCATTCATGATTCGCGTTCGGTTTGCCCATGGTGGACCATTTCCGGGTTGGGCAAAATCCGATTGGTTTTACAATCCTGAAATGGCCGGTGGCGGCGCATTATTTGATATGGGTATTCACGCTATCGACTTATGCAACTGGTTGATAGGCAAGGTAACCACAGTGACCGCCGAAATGTCTGCTCTGCGCAAACCGATTGCAGTAGATGATAATGCAATCATGGCGTTGAAATTCGGCGACCGCGCCATGGGATACATCGAAGTTGGCTGGACAAGTGGTCCTGGTTTCCTTGGTCTGGAAATTTACGGCGATAACGGAACAATCATTAACGATTATAACGCTCCTTTGCGAGTTTGCACCGGCAAATCAACTCCTGACCTCGCCAGTGAAGTGAAAATGGAATGGAATGAAGTATCAGTTCCTAAAACTACGGATAGTTGGGCAATAGAGATGGATTATTTCATGGATACCATAATAAAAGGCGATAAAATCCCCATTGATATCAACGCCGGTATAGACGCGCTGGCAGTTGCTCTTGCCGCTATGGAATCTGCAAAAACTGGGCAAAGAGTGAAGTTATAGCTATTGGAAGGATAATAATTTGCCTGAACGAATTCATGTCATATTTAAAACGCATCTCGATATTGGTTTTACTGATTACGCGGAGAATATATTTCGCCAGTATTGCGATGTTTTCATACCAAACGCATTAAAAATAGCTCGAGACCTGCGGGAATCCGGGCGTTCTGAACGTTTTTTGTGGACAACCGGTTCCTGGCTTATTTATGAATACCTGGAACAGGCCGATAAAGCACATCAAGTGGAAATGGAAAATGCTATTCTTGCTGGTGATATCCGTTGGCACGCGTTGCCATTTACAGCACACAGCGAAATAATGGATGTTGATCTTTTTCGCAGTTGCCTGGGATTGTCAAAATCACTTGACACTCGTTTCGGCGTGACAACAATTGCGGCAAAAATGACTGATGTGCCTGGTCATACCCGCGGTATAGTTCCTTTACTGGCAGAAGCAGGAGTACGTCTCTTACATATCGGCGTTAATCCAGCTTCTTCCGCACCTGACGTACCGGATTTATTTCGCTGGCGCGATACGGAAACTGGCAGTGATGTAATAATGTTATATGATAAGGACGACTATGGCGGCATTCAATGTGTAGACGGTTTAGGGGACGCTCTCGCGTTTGCCCATACCGGTGATAATAACGGTCCGCAATCAATTGAAGCAATCATTCACGAGTTCAGCAAATTACGCACCCAATTCCCTGACGCGGATATTCATGCCTCCACCCTTGATGCATTTGCGCAGGCATTATTGCCAATAGCCAGTCAACTGCCAGTTATCGAAAATGAAATCAGCGACTGCTGGATATATGGTACCGGATGCGACCCTTATAAAACTTCGGCTTTTCGTGAATTGTTGCGCTTGCGTCACAAATGGTTGAATGATGGACTCATTACTGCTGGCGCGAAAGATTACCAGCAGTTTTTGCGTCATTTAATGCTTATCCCGGAACATACCTGGGGATTGGATGAAAAAAATGCCCTTGCTGATTATGTCAATTACCAACGCGCGGATTTTGAACGTGCCAGAGCAGCAGATAGCCCAAGTGATGATGTCCCGGATGATTGCAAGCCATTCGCGGCAATTCGTTCACAGGAACGACTCCGCGGTTACCAGTTCTTTGAGTGTTCATGGGCGGAACAGCGGGGATATTTAACTAAAGCAATTGATTCATTGCAGAACAAATCCCTTGTTGCGGAAGCTGAACAGGTACTGTCGCAATTGACCATGCCATGCCCAGATGTAGTTATTTCAAAACCGATATCAGAAATTAATACCCGATGGTTCAACGCGCATTTCGATTCGGAAACCGGTGCTGTAATCTCATTAATAGATAACCGCACCGGTCACAACTGGGCGTCTGCCAATAATCCGCTAGCACTATTGCGTTACGAGACATATTGCCTTGCGGATTATGAACGTTATATGCGTGAATATTGCAAGAATATGGATAAGCACAGCACCTGGGCAATTCCAGATTTTTCAAAAGCAGGCCTGCGTCCCGAATATGCGGAACATACACTGACAACGCCAAAATGCGAATTTGTATCCTGCAATGGGAACACAATATTATTCAAAATGAAGTTCTCAGAAGAAATGCAAAATCGTTATGGCGCACCGGCGATACCCTGGCTGGAATATTCTTTTTCCGATGAAGAACCGGTTATCAATATTACTGCCGGGTGGGAACAAAAATCCGCCAGTCGTCTGCCTGAAGCGATGTGGTGTTCATTTTCTCCATGTATTGCAGAGCCAGAACAATGGCGTATGGAAAAACTTGACAGGTGGATTTCCCCGCTGGATGTAATATCCGGCGGAAACCGCAATCTGCATGCCATTGGAAAGGGATTGAGCTATTCAGGAAGCGATGGAAAACTGGCAATTGACAGCCTGGATGCCCATCTGGTTGCTCCGGGAGCGATGCGGATGCTGCAATATGACAAGTCGCAACCACCTATGGATGGCGGCATGCACTTTAATCTTTATAACAATCTATACGCCACAAATTTCCGCATGTGGTACGAAGATAACGCCCGATTCAGGTTTGTGGTGCGATTTTAATATATGCGGACTTTGCCTATTACTTTTTATTTAATCAGAATGCAAAGTATATAAAAATAGGATGTGATCATAGAATAATCATAAGACACTAATTTTGAATGTTTACTCCTATTTCGTGCCTTTCATGTATTTCGTGGTTAAAATATGAATCCCTTACTCTTTAAATCCGTCCCATCGCCAGCAACGCACCATGAATGATGCTCCAGGGGTGGGGTGGTTCGCCGGGGATGTAGGCTGCTACCGGCAATATGGAATCTACGCCATTTGCTTCGGCATATCCGCCACCGTGCAGTCCACCGCAGATTGCTGATGTTCCTGCGGCAATTACCAACCTTGGTTCTGCCATGGCGTCATAACAGCGCTGCAATGGATCATGCATTGCCATTCCTACCGGACCGGTTACCAGCAATGCGTCGGCGAATCTTGGCGACGCGGTAATGTGAATGCCGAATCTTGCGATGTCAAAGATTGCGTTGGTTGTTGCCAACACTTCCAGGTCGCAGGCGTTGCAGCCGGTGGAAACTTCGCGAATGTGTAGCGACTGCAGGAAAGGATGCGATGCTGATTTCTGACTGTTTTTTTCTTTTGGCATATTTGATAATATTAAATCTTCTCGTTTCAGCACGGCGGTACGAGTCGACCTGTCATGGATTATTGTTGCTGTCGGGCAGCATCCTGTACAACTATGGCATCCAAGGCAGCGACCGCGGTCAAGGGTGACTTCGTTTTCTTCTACCATTATTGCCTTCATCGGACATGCTGTCGCGCATTTCCCGCAGCTTTCCCCGAGGCATGGAATCGCAGAAATTGCCGGCAATCCGTCAGCCTCAACCGGCAACTCCGGGCAGATGTCCGGGTTGGTCAGGATGCCGGTATTAAAGATAGATTTAATTAAATTTCGCATATATTTTCAACTTATTATTATGATATGATTAGCAGAATTATCAAGATTTATTTATCCATGACTTTCGCTTAAGGTCACTTCGACAGGCTCAGTGACCGGTCGCTGAGCCTGTCGAA
>JBIJDE010000630.1:0-2710 GCA_044344305.1 Armatimonadota bacterium | reverse complement strand
TTAAGTATATTTCTCTTTCCAAGCGAAAGTCCTGTTATCTTGCCCATCCTGCCCATCCATGTTAATCTTTTAATTGTATTTTTCTAATTTTATCAGATTAATCTTTATAAATCATTTCCGCTGTATGATAAATTAAAACTTTTATTGCACAGCGGGAAATCGGTAACCAGGTTGCCGCGGGTGGCAATGGCCAGTCCGGTCCAGTTATTGAAACTGGGGTCTTTTATACAATAGCGGTTTACGCTGCCTTCTTCATCAGTGGTTATCCAATGCAGCAACTCTCCGCGCCAGGCCTCTACAATGCCGATTCCTACCGAGTCTGCCGGCAAGTTCATGTCGTCGATATCATCGAATATCGAACCGGCTGGCAAAGATATTAGAAGTTTTCTGATAATTGCTATGCTGGCTGCTATTTCACCAACGCGAACCTTTGCTCGTGCTAATACGTCGCCACTGTCAAATCCAACTGGTTCGATTTTTAACTCCGGGAAGATGCCTTGCGCAAAACTTGTTCGTGAATCATATCCGCTGCCTGCCGCTCTTCCTGCCGGGCCTACCAGTCCGAAATCATGTGCCAGGCTGGGGGATATTCTGCCAGTTCCTTCCATGCGTTCAATTACCGAATTATTTTCAATTACCAGTGGTATCAATTCCGCCAGTCGTTTTTCCATCGCGCCAAGGTCGGCAATCATGGTGGCGCGCCGATCATCATCAAGGTCGCGCCGTACCCCACCGGGTTTGATATACCAGCGCTGACGGCGGTTGCCGGTCAGGATTTGCGCCAGTGCCAGTGCCGCGCCGCGCATGGGGGGAAACAATGCCGCACCCGCGCTGTAACCGATGTCGCCGGATAACGCGCCGATATCGCCGACATGGTTGGCAAGCCGTTCTATCTCTAACGCGATAGTGCGCAGGTATTGCGCTCGCGGCGACGGGGTATATTGCAGCAGTTTTTCTATGGCGGTAGCATTTGCCAACGCATTTGCGGCGGCGGTGTCGCTGCTGGCGGATTCTGCCAGAAAATGCGCTTTGTTCCACGGTGTTTGCGCCAGGTTTTTCTCTACTCCGCGATGCTGGTATCCCAGATGAATCTCCAGGTTGGTGATGATTTCACCCGCGCAACTGAAACGGAAATGGCCGGGTTCAATAATTCCCGCATGGATAGGTCCGACCGGTATTTCATGAACGCCTTCGCCTTCAACATTGAGAAACTTGTCAAAAGGACGCCGCGACCTGCCGCCGGGTGCCAGTGGGAAGAAATCAATTGACCAGTCAAGATCATGTAAAATCAGCGATTTCCAGCGTGGATGTCCAACAGCTTTTATCCCGAAAAAATCGCCTATTGCCCGTTCTGCCCAGTGTGCCGCCGGAATATCTGATGTTAGTGACGGATATTCCCGGGATGCGGGTAATATGGTAGCTATTATCTCGCCGCCACCGGTATTTGTATCCAGCACCAATGTTTCCAGAACTATTTTATCATCGTTTGTTACCCTTGCGGTAAGGTGCCCAAACCGGAAACCGGGACACAGCACCATTTCCTTCACAGTTCTTTTTAATACATCAAGATCAACTTTCGTATATGTAAATTTTTCATCAGCTACTTTCATCGTGGCAATCCTCCGTTAATCAACATTGTAAGTGCGTTCATAACTGGTGGTGACACGGTAAATCCGGCAATAAGTGATATTGCCATTAATCCAAGAGGTGCGTATGCCCAGGCTGGATTGATGTTGGGATGAGCCAAAGTCGGTTTTACGCCAAAGACTATCTTATTGATATGTCCCATGATTGCAATGAAAGTAATTGCCAATCCGATAATTACAACTACACCTGCAAAGACTTCACCTTTGGTGAAAGTATCGCGAAGCAGCAGCCATTCGCTGATGAAGGTGCCAAATGGCGGGCTTCCGGCAATGGCAAAACCGGCAATGCAAAGCGCGGCACCCCACGCCGGTGACGCTTTCAGTAATCCGGCAAGCTTTGACAGCGACTTTGTACCATATTGGTGCAATATCGCGCCGGACAAGAGGAACAATGCTGTCTTTGCAAGGCTGTGGTTAAAGGCATGAAGCATAAATACTCCGCCCGAGTTAATCCCGATAGCGAGTGTTAACAATCCGATATGTTCAACGCTGGAATATGCCCACATTCTCTTTAAATCATGCTGGCGAATTAGCATTATACTGGCGGCAAGCACAGTTATCGCACCGGCGGGGACGAGTAATTGCTGTACCAGATGACCTTGACCAGTGGCGGTGACAACCTGTGAAATACGCCATATCGCCACTAATGCGCAGTTGAGCAATGCGCCTGATAACATGGCGGAAGTTGGCGAAGGAGCCTCGCTGTGAGCGTCTGGCAGCCAGTTGTGTAATGGGAATATTCCTGCCTTGGTGCCATATCCTAAAAGGCAGAATATGAAACCCATCCGCATCAATCGCTGGTCAATTTCTCCGGGATGTTCGATTATTTTACTTATAAGAAGCGAACCACCGTCGTGAATACCATGTTGAGAAGCAAATATCAATACAGTGCCAAATAATGCGAAAGCGATGCCGACACTACACAAAATAAGATATTTCCATGTCGCTTCTAACGATCGCGGACCACGGTGATAATATATCAACGGCGCGGATAACAACGTGGTGGCTTCCATGGCAATCCACATGTAACCGATATTAACTGATATCAGCACTGTATACATCGC
>JBIJDE010000462.1:0-4222 GCA_044344305.1 Armatimonadota bacterium | reverse complement strand
CATATGGAAAGAGATTAACAGACTTTGCTGCCCCAAATAACATTGCTGATGCTTGTTTAGTTACATCCCAATTAGGGTCACCTTTATCTATGATTTTCATTGCAAATTTTCGTGATAACTCTTCTTCTCCCATGGTCTTCATTCTCCGAGCAATATCTAATAAGCTCCAGTGAACTTCACCCCAACCAATATTAAAAGGTTTGTCTAACAAAATTTTATATGACTGTATTGCACCTTCGTTATCTTTAATTTCCTGGTAGCACCAACCGCGCCAAACTACGATATTAGCACCTTGTGGTGAAACCCCCCAGCTTTTTTCTGCAGCATCATATATTTCAATTGCTTCACGATATCTTTTCTGTTCTCTTAACCAGTTTGCTGCCTGATATTGTGCATCCCTCTCTATAGGAGTTCCAGGATATTTTTTCAACAAGTCCAGCAGATAATTCACACCAACTTGTGAACCTATTTCTCTTGAGGACATATGACCTTTATACCAGAGCGCAACAGCAGCTTGATCTTTTTTAGATTCTGTATTTTTCTTCTCATATCTATCGTATGCTGTCATGGCTTTTTCATAAGTGCTTTTTCGTTTCGGTTCATTCGGACGATAGTCGCGATATACCAGATATGCACGCCACCATGCATCAGGAGCAGCAGTATGGTCGGGATTGGCTATTGCAAAATTAGATGCCTGACTGGCTGCATCATCAAATTGTCGTTTATCCCAGGCATTACAAACTAATTTCCACTGCAGATTTGCATCTAATTTTCCGCCGCCTCCGCCATTTTCTTCTTCATCATCTTGAGCAAAACCAGGCATTGCGAGCATAATTAACATTGTTAGAAAAATGTATAATAGTTTCATATATTATCTGCCTTTATTCGATTTTCTGTCAGTTATTTAATTAGACACCGGCAATTCATCAGTGTTGTTTTATTTTATGGTTATTTTTTATGTATACTTTACATATCAAGTGTATTAGTGAAAGTAAGTTATTTCTTGATAGTAGTTATAAAAAAAAATTAGTAAAATCAGAATAACTGATCCAAAAAAAACGACAGCTTAAATTAAGCTGTCGTTAAGAAATTTATATTATAAGATTATTTGATGATTTCATCCATCGTAAGCCAGGTATCAGATGGATATTCAAGTCGTGCCGAGAAATCAATTTCACTTGATAATGTGACTTTCATCTCTTTCATGTCTGCAACACAATTTTTACCTTTTGTATTGTTCGCTTTGTAATACCAGTTACCTGTTCCGAAATAAATTCGTACTTTAGGGTAATATTCTTCAGCTTTTCCTACTGTTACTGGAAATGAAATTTTTCGACCATTTACTAAATCTGTCCAGTCATACCATCTTGCTGTTTTGTCCCCGTCTTCCATAGCATTTGGTTGGTCATTGAAATTATTGGCATTTAATTTTTGATTAGATGTAATAAAGATATGTACCCTGTAAGGAGATTTTACAGTTATGGTAGCCATCCCCCAATCATCGCCAGTCTTCTCCCACTTTCTTGTTATAATTAGTCCCCCCGGAGGAGTACCTAAAACCTCTTTTGATTTAAAACCGTACCATAAGTCATTATATTTACCATCCTTATTTGGCATTACCACATCAGATGAAAACAAAATTTCATTTTTATCATTTTCTGATTTAGTTCCTGTCGTTTGATCCATATCCACTATTGGTTGCATTGTAATAGTTCCTTTAAACGGTTCTTCTTTAGGATAATTGTAAATTCGTAACCTGACAGGCATTTCTTTAACTACTGATATTTTTGTGTTACCATCCATGTTTTGTGTTTTCGTATTGTATCGAAGTAAATAATGCGGTTCAACATATATTGCTTTTTGAGCACCAAACAGGAACGCATTTGCTTCCTGAGTTTGCCCCCAACCGGGGTTTCCTTCATCAACAAGTCTCATGGCAAATTTGCGTGATAATTCAGTTTCACCATTATCTTTCATCCAGCGTGCAACTGGCATAAGGTTATTATGAATTGAGCCCCAATGAATACTATATTTTTTATCAAGAATTAATTTATAGTTTTCAATGGCGCTTTCTTTATCATTCAGTCCCTGGAAACACCAACTGCGTCTAACTATAATATCAGCACCTTCATGGCTGAATCCCCATAATTTTTGAGCCTGATCATACATTTCAATTGCTTCACGATATCGTTTTAGATCTCTCAGCCAATCACCTGCTCTGTATGCTGCATGTTTTTCAATAGGAGTTCCCGGGTATTTCTTTAAAATATCCAGTAAATAGTTAACTCCTGCCTGTGCACCCATTTCTCTTCCGGAAAGCTCTCCTTTGTACCAAAGGGAAACAGCTGCAAGGTCTTTTTTTGTATCTGCATATTTTCTTTCATACTTTTCAAGAGCAATCATAGCTTTTTCAAAGGTACTTTTTCGTTTCGGTTCATTAGGACGATAATCACGATAGACCAGATACGATCGCCACCAGACGTCAGGAGATGATGGATGATCTGGATTAGCAATTACGAAGTTTATACCTTGGCTGGCAGCATCATCAAACTGTCGATTGTTCCAAGCATTTTCAAATAATTTAAATTGAAGGCCGGCATCTAATTTTCCGCCGCCTCCACCGTTATCTTCTTCATCATCTTGGGTAAAACCAGGCATTGCAAGCATGATTAGCATTGTTAGTAAAATGTATAATAGTTTCATAATTTACCTGCCTTATTATAGATTTGGATATCTTTTAGAACATTATGTTTTTAGACCCAGAAAATCATCTGGAGTTGTTTTTTAATTATACGGTTGTAGATAAGAATTTCTATATTATTTTTCATATATATTTTATGAAAAAAACAGATGGCTTTTAAATATAAAGCCATCTGTTAATTATCTATATGATGTTGTTCTATTTTGTAAACTCATTAAGTGTAAGCCAGGTATCGGATGGATATTCAATACGAGCAGAGAAATCTGTTTCGCTTGATAGTGTTACTTTCATTTCTTTCATATTGGCGATGCAGTCTTTACCTTTTGTATTCTCACCCTTGTAAACCCAGTTTCCTGAACCATAATGTATTTGGACTCTTGGATAATATTCGGCAGTTTTTACATCATTAACAGGAAATGTTAATGTACGACCATTAGTAAGGTCAACCCAGTCATACCAACGCGCAGTTTTATCACCATCACGTATTTCATTTGGCTGGTCATTAAAATTATTCGCATTTAATTTGCTATTTGATGTGATGAAGATATGTACTCTAAATGGACATTTCACGGTGACGGTAGCCATTCCCCAATCATCACCGGTTTTCTCCCATTTGCGAGTAATAATTAATCCACCAGGGGCAGAGACTACAGCTTCTTTTGTTTTGAATTGATACCATAAATCATTTACATTGCCATCTTTATTAGGCATTTGTATATCCGCGGTATAAGTAACTTCTTCTTTGTCATTTACAGTTTTAGCTCCTCCTGTTTGAGTCATATCAACTAAAGGTAACATTGATAATGACCCTTTGAATGGGGCTTCTTTTGTATATCCATAAATTCGTAATAGAACAGGCATTTCTTTGGTTATTTTACATTTAGTATTACCATCAAGATTCTGTCCGTCTGCGGAATACCGAAGATTGTAATGAGTATAAAGATTTACTGATTTTGCTGCGCCAAATAACATTGCTGATGCTTGTTTGGTTACATCCCAATTAGGGTCGCCTTTATCAATTAATTTCATTGCGAATCTACGTGATAATTCATCTTCGCCAATTGTTTTCATTCTACGGGCAATATCTAATAAATTCCAATGTACTTCACCCCAGCCAATATTAAAAGGTTTATCTAATAATATTTTATATGATTTTATTGCGGATTCATTATCTTTAGTTTCCTGATAGCAATGACCTCGTGCTACTACAATATTTGCTCCTTGTGGAGATATACCCCATAATGGTTCTGCTGTGTCATAGATATCAATTGCTTCTCGATATCTTTTCAGATCTCTTAACCAGTTGGCTGCTCTGTATTGTGCTTCTCTTTCAATAGGGGTACCCGGATATTTCTTAATTATATCCAATACGCAATTTAATCCTGCCTGAGTCCCAACTTCTCTACATGATATTTCACACTTATACCAAAGTGATAATGCTGCTAAATCTTTTTTAGATTCAGAATATTTTCTTTCATATTTCTCTATAGCATTCATTGCTTTTTCGTAAGTATTCTTCCT
>JBIJDE010000461.1:0-4224 GCA_044344305.1 Armatimonadota bacterium | reverse complement strand
ATGTATATAATAGTCGTAACGAAATCTCAAATGGTTCCCATTTTTGCCAAAAAATTTTAAAAAAATGAAAAAGTTTTTAATCAAACCGAAAAACATAACTATAGAAGAATGTGAAAAATTACTCGGTAAGCCAATCGGTACCTATGGCGGTAAGCCAGTGTATCGTTCTATTGATGTTGATAAGATATATAAAGAAAAGAAGATAGAGAAGTCAAGAACATATAATAATTCCTGATGATATTAACTGATGTCAAAATATATAAAATCGGCAGTTAAGGCAATCAAGCAACGAGTTATGAAAGAACCGTTTTAAGCTGTTTGTACGGAGAAAAAAATATTCGGGGGGGAGGACACAAAACGCGGTATTGGCAGAAATTTTCCAGGCACGTTTACCATCAGCGTAGTAACCGCATTCCATCAACGGCAAACTATTGTTATCTGACGCCATTATCAACCGGTCATTCTGGTCATACTCCAATATTAAACCTTTATATTCCGTCGGGTTGCCGGTGGCAATATCAAAATCATAATCAGCATTATTCGTTATCCGGTTATTTTTAAAGAAATATCAGAATTTTGTGTATCAGTCCATAACTAATAATTACCCGAGTTATTAAGATCACTTAATCATCATCCCAGGTTCTATTTTTTAATACATCTGCAATTAAAATAAAGAATTCCCTTTGTTCTTTAGTAAAACATTCCCCAATGTCTTCTATATCTTCTTGAATAGCATTAAATTTGATATTATCTATGCAAGCTAACATCATACGAACAACACCATTTAAATAATAAACTTCATCATCTTCAAAAGATGTCCAAGTTCGTAGATACTCAAGTAGTTGCTCAGATGTCTTAATATCACGTAATTTCATTATCTCCCCTTTCTTAACAAATCAAATGCCAATGAAAGCATCGCTCTTCCATCATCATCAAAAACTGAACTCTTTCCAATAATTCGAACATGAAGTGGATTCCGAAATGTCGGTGCTCGAACTACATCAAAACCGGCTGCACGTATATCTCCGACAAATGCTCCTGATAAATAGTCACCACGACCCGGGTTAAATTGAAACATTTGTTGATACTCAGTTTCAAGAGTTAAATCAGTTGCAATTGACGCAGATTTCCCCGGTTCTACAACATCATCAAGAGGTTTGTAATCTTGTGGTCTTAGTTTAAAACAACCAGGTGTATTTTTTGATCCTACAACAACAATTTCATTGTCAGGTATTGCCTGTACGACTACTTTAGATAAATACTTCTCAATGATTTTTTGTGCAATTCCGTATACAAATTTACAAGCGATACCGAAAATTCCAGCAGTTCCAGTTTCAATACCCCAGCTAAAAGAATCAAAACCACTTTGTTTTCCAGTCAGATTTCGTAGACCTTGTCGAATTGTATTTGATGTAGCTCCACCAGCTGTCCCCGCAAGAAACCATCCAGCAGGTCCAGCAGCTACAGTGCATAAAAATACTTCACCGCCAACTATACCACCACACCCGGAAGCAACGTAATCTTCCCAATCACTTAATTCACCACTAATAAGGTCACTAATTCCTTGACCAGCAAGTCCAACAACCAAACCAATACCCATAGCAGCAAGGTCATCAACACCAGCCCACAACCCACTCGCATCCACTCTCCCAACCGGCTGATTCCCGCAGTACCCATACAGATTTAATCCGCCTTCATATCCTATCGGGTCTTCGGTAAGCCATCTGCCGTTGGCCGGGTCGTAGTAGCGGTGCATACAATAGTAGAAACCAGTCTCTATATCATAGTAGTATCCGGATTTGGCGTTGTATCCATACGTTTTGATTTTATCATCTATTATTGGTTTGTTATTCTCATCATAACCAATAATATTAGCAGAAATGAGTTTATTGCCAAAGGCATCGCAAACGAAAACGCCTGTTAACCCTCCATTACTGTTATACCGCTGCGCGATATTTCCCTGCTGGTCGTAAGCAAACCATGTGGTGGTGTAATGTGAAACAGTCAGGTTACCCGCTGTTGGCGATAACTGAGTATAATTGCCTTCCCATTCTGCCCGTCCGGCCAGTCCGTCCGCGCCCCATAAATTGACCGCGGTTACGTAAGCGGGAATATAATCATAGAACGGGAAGATTGCAGTAGGATAAACCGGCTGTTTTAACTCGCACAACAACTGGTCGCCGTCATATATAAAATAAACTTTTGTACTGTTATCGGCAGATGACTTTTTCCACGCCCGCTTACCATCCGCGTAATACCCGCATTCAAAGATAATACTACTGTTTTCATCACCGCTCTTAACCATGACCAACCGGTCATTCAGGTCATAAGTCATTATTCTGCCAGCGTAAGTCGTAGGGTTACCGGTATCGGAGTCAAAAATGTAATCGGTATTGTTCGTTATTCTGTTGTCAAGGTTAAATGTTTTTGGTGTTGCGTTAGTAATTTGAATTTCACCCGGCATCTGACGGTCAATCCCCGTCAAATTAACTCCGGTAACATCATCATAATTGTACACCATCTTTGACCATATGTCACCAGTTTCGCTATTCTTTTTGTGCGTTTCATCTATCAGTTGCCCGCGATCATTATAGTTAAATGCAATATGACGAACATCTTGCCAAATATTCAAATCATTATTATTTTTAATATCTAATATACCTTTATCAACCTGCGCCATGTATGATTTTAACCTTCCATGCGAATCATAATTGAAAGAATTAAATACAGATTTATAAACACCAGTCATATCATCTAAATTATTTGTAGCCGGTAAGCCTATATTAGCAATACCAGTCAATTTACCAACCTGGTCATAATTGAAAATTGTTTTTAATTTCCAACTATTGCCTGATGTGCCACGCAAATAACCTAATAGTCGACTATCATAGTTATATTTGTACTCAATATTACCATAAGGTGATGATATTTTTGATAAATTACCACTTCCATCAAAAGATGATACAATTTCTTCACCATTCGGCAGAATTATTTTATTACGATTACCTGCTGTGTCATATCTATACCCTATGCTGACAGGTGAAATTATATTAATATTCGGGTCAGTAAATAACGTACTTCGATTAAGTACATTACCACTCCAGTCATAATTATAATTTTGATATATCCAACTTCCGTCAGTCATTTTATCTTTTTTATAATTCAGAGTGTTATTTCCATTATAATAATATTCACTCTCCAATTGAGGAACTGTTGCGCCATCAGCAAACTTTCTGATTGATGTCATACGATATCTTGAATCATAAGTGTAATATGTATGCCGATTATTCTTATCAATCACTTCACGGGGATAACACTGATTAGTATATAAAATATCTTTTTGCTTTTTAAAGTTTAAATCACATGTATACATATTAATATCTGAGTTTTCATCAATACTAATACCAAAATAATCTTCAATAATATCGATTTCATTTTGATACCTGATTGGGAAAGCAAAATCTTCTATTTCATATTCTATCAGGAAATAATTAAGTGGATTATTAGAAGTATAAATCGATTTTACATTACCATTTTTATCATAAACAACACATTCTGCTTTCAAATACTCACTATTTACTGTGGTGTATATCATGCTGGTACTATGCATTAGAGTAATGATTGAATAATCACCAGCATTTCCGACCGGGATAATATCTGATGTCTTCACATTCATCACATTAATTTTGTTATCGCCATTATTTTCTTTACTTTCAGTTTCGCATACACTGCCATCTTTGCTATACTTATAATTAGTCTGTTTTATCCATTTAGTATCATCATGATCTGTCTCATTGTATATATTTTCTGATAAAACCTGACTTGTTGTACCGTTATATACATATTTTATTTTCACCCGGCCATTTTCAGCAGTATATCCAAGATTCAAAGGAAATGTTCCGGTTATATTAGTTGGCGGCATTAAAATATATTCGATTCTGTCATAATAATCATAATAGTATGTCGTGTGATTTACAGCATTTGTTTGTATAGTGTGAGCATATTCTTCATCAGCAATTTCCTGATATTTGCTTTGTGCTTCATCAATAATTCTCCCTTTATTATCATATTCATAATGAGTTTTTTTACCATCCGGGTATATAATGTCTGTCACTTTATCACGATACGATTCATTTTCATATTTAAACTCAGTGTAACCCATAACGCCGTCTGGTTTTAACGCATAAATCTTTGAAATATTATTATCTGAATTATACTCATATT
>JBIJDE010000460.1:0-4233 GCA_044344305.1 Armatimonadota bacterium | reverse complement strand
AAATTATTTCTATTTTCACCTTTAGCAAAGGTTGAATCCATTGAAATTTTTCCAGTCAACAATCCTTGTTCCAACGGCGAATAAGCTAATATTGAGATATTATTTTTAATACAATATGGAACTAAATCATCTTCAATTGCGCGATCAAGCATACTGTATCTTGGTTGATTCGCACTAATTTCTCCAACCTTTTTATATTCATCCATTTGATCCGGGGTACAATTAGAAACACCAATCGCTCGTATTTTCCCAGCATCTTTTAATTTTATTAGTGCGGACATAGTGTCTTCAATTGCTGTTTTTACAGGTTCTACAGCTTGCCAATGAGTTTGATACAAATCTATATAATCCGTTTTTAATCTGCGGAGACTATCTTCGATTTCTATACCTATTGTATCAGGATGTAATGATCTTCGAACGGTTGGTCCATCTGCATGATTAAAGAAAAATGCACCACGTTCATCATTCCACCATAATCCCACTTTTGTGGCAAGTATTACTTTTTCTCGTTTACCGGCAATAGCGTCACCAACAACCTCTTCGCTTCTACCGAATCCATATACTGGTGCGGTATCAATAAAATTAACACCATTATCAATAGCCGCATGTAAAGCATTAACTGATTCATTATCATCAGTTTCACCCCACCAGGCACCGCCACCAATAGCCCACGCTCCAAAAGCAATGGCACTTGCCATGATGCCAGTAGTTCCAATTTCTCGATATATCATTCTAATTCTCCATTTATTTTAAATTATAGAATTTATCTTGCTGAAGGGCCAGCATTATAATTTCTATTAATTTCATCTAATGTCAAAGATTTATCATGAATAGCTATTAGATAATAACTTCCACGATATCCTAAATTAAAGGCAGCATTATTGCCAAGAATTAATACCGGATCATCAATCCATTTCGATAAATCCCATACTATTTCGCGTTCTACTACTAATTTATTATTAATATATTCCTTCGTTGTTTTACCGTCCCAAGTTACGACTATATGCTGTAATCCAGTTCTAAATCCTGCTCCGGGTAAGTTACGAGGATCTTCTTTAAGATAAGGTGATGATGTTGTAACCATCAATATATTTCCTGGTGCGCCTGAGTAGTAATGTCCTAATGTAAAGTTTTTTTCTCCACCTATTTTCTCACAACTTAATATTACACCAGCCCAACCTGAAGGTGGATATATTGTATCAGTAGATATCCATGCTTCAACTGTAAATGCTTTAGTTTCCTTAATCTTTGATAACTTTTTAACCGGACTTTTTGTCATTATAGGCGTATTGCCATGAACCATCAATCCCTGAACTGGCCACCAAAAATCATCTTTCCCCTCTCCGGTGTTAGAATAAATAGTCAAATCAGCAACATCACCATTTTTACTGGAATCTTTAATCGTTCTCCCATCAGATTCGTTAAACTTGTATAGACATAATGCATGACTATCATCTCGACCTAATACAGGATTAAAAACCTTGTAATTCAAATGAAACGGAGCTGAGTTAATTGTACCGTCTGATCCCATCAAAGTATACCAATAATCTCCTGATTCACGTGGAATTAACGAGTTTATACCATCTTTACTTAAAGTCGCAGCTTCTTGACCTTCAGGTGCAAATATTTTCTTAAATTCATATTTTATTGGTTTCCCAGATGATGAGTATGAAGAAGTGAAGTCAAGCGATGTCGATTGTCCTGCGTTTCCCCATTCTGGATACCAAGGTTCATCAAGAACAACCCTATTGTCAGTAACGGTAACAGGATTATTAACAAACCATATACGACTACGAGCCAAGGATATTCCATTATCATTAGTCCAAATTGACGGAATACCACCTTCAATTGGTTTAGGATCTTTATATTCTAATTGCTTTTGACCTTCAACCCAAAACTCAACAGTATCACCCTTTTTTCTCAATTGTAAATCAAACCAATTTCTATGATTTGCATCTTTTCCACGTGGAACCGCATCATTTGATGCTACAACTTCACCGTTTTTCATTAAAACAGTCTTTTTAATTCCATCTTTATCAAGAAAACCATAAACCCCTGAATATCCAGTACGAGGGCTGACACCATCTGAACATATTGATATTGCAAAATCACGATACCTAAGTTCGTAATAATCATGTTCGCGAGGATACTCCATCTTAACACCAACAAAAGCTTGAAAATCATGATCACCAGTAAACTTCTGTTTATGCCATAAAGCGGCATCACCACGACTCCAACCACTTAAGAATGACCAATTAGGAGAGCAAGACCATCGTATTGTTGGCATCCAAGTGCCATCTGAATACCAGTCAGTTGGAGCATCAGAAAACGTATAATCATAAAGGTTTTTAGAAACGACCATTATATTAGACATTGTTCCTAAATAACCATTGATTATATACCCAGCCTTACTTCCAGTCAGTGTTTTATCATCTTTATATGTTAAAATTACTTTATCATCTAATTCGAAAGAAATAATATTGCCATTCTTTCTTAATCTAATATATAAATCGTCACGACTTTCAATTTCATTCTCAATAGTAGCAACAACTTTACCTAATCTTTTTATAGAAAATACAGGTTTTGCAGCTGCGTCAAATTTAATATCACCCGAATATCCTGAATTAATATCTGTTCCGTCAGTAGAAATTAAAAATGAAATGCTCCCAGATAAATTCTTCAAAAGATTCCCATTCATTACCATCCAGTATTTATCGCCATAAATATTCCAGTTATACCATTTTAAATTAGCATCTATCGTGCTTGTTATCCAATCAGATGAAGTGAGAGCCCACTCTTTCATTCCATTATTATCAACTTGAAATCTTTTACCAATTTTTTCTGCTTTTGATTCAGCCAATGCATCCAGGTCTGCCTTAAATGAAGTTATAGTAACATCATCATAAGTAACACCTGTTTTAGATGATGATAATAATCCAATTCCACCTTTCCATGGAATTGGATTATCAATAGTTGCTCTTTCTTTACCATCAATTGATATCGTTATTTTTCCTGGACGCGAAATTGCAGACATGTTATACCATTGTTTAGGAATAAAACCACCTGTTGTTCGACTTATTTCAGTAAATTTATTATTTATCCACTTGTATAACACTAATGAGTTTGCATCCTTATTATCTTTTGCTACAACAGGATACCATATTACTGCATATCCTTTATTTTTGTCATTAACATTTAATAATATCCCTGCACCACCATCGCTTGTTGGTTGCATAGATACAGTAAAATGATAACTATCCCAAAGATTATCTCCAGTAAGATAGATGGCTGGTTGTGCTGTATCATTAGTTGATCCAGATATTGAAAATGGATTTTGTGAATAGATGGCATAATTAAATTTTGGCAATTTACCATGTGGTACTTTATCGTAAGGAGAAGTTAATCCCCAATTTCCTGAATTATTAGTCCATTTCCCAGTGTCTTCATCTGAAGTACGCATGAAATCATCGTTAAATATTACAGGTTCGGTTCTTTGCATTTTCACTTCTGCAATTTCCCAATTCGTATTTTTGGGAGTCATTGATTCATCGCCACCTGTTCGATTTACAGTTCCATTCCAGATTAGATTATTATTTAGTTGGATACCTATCCATGTGTCTCTACGAGCAATAAGCACTTCTACAGTATTCATCCACCCGTTTGCAACCGGGATTTTCACAATAGACAATTTTTTATTATTTGATACTTTAGTTAAAGATAAATCTAAAGCAGTTATAGATAATTCCAAGTAATTATTTGAATCTTTTTGTTCTATTTTAACAGAAAGATTCTTAGGTGTTTGATTCAACTGTTTTAAAGTAAAAGAAAAATCATATTGATCGGAAGACATATCATCAGCTAATTTAAATGTTGATTGAGCAAACACTGAAAATGACGTAAACATCAAAAGTAACAAAACAAAGGTTTTTATAATAGATAAATTGAATTTCATTTGTGAACTTCCCCAAAATTGTCTATAATCTTTGACACTTACACGGTTAACATGTTTTGTCTGGAGTTATAAATGAAAAAAATAATTAGTGCATTACATTTCTCTTGGAATAATCTTGCTGATTGTTGTAAAATAGCAGTAAAAGATTTGAAATTAGATGGTATAGAATTTTCGCTTGATAAATCATTTAATCAACCCCACTTAACTCAAGATGATTATAAATTATTACCGAATTTGATAGATAAATACAGTTTAATTGCAGAAGGTCATATCTGGGAAAA
>JBIJDE010000459.1:0-4250 GCA_044344305.1 Armatimonadota bacterium | reverse complement strand
ATTAAACGGTAAATATAAGAGATAGAACCTTGTTTGGAGTAATAATTATGAATGAAAGCAAATTTATCTGGTCTGATGAAAATGGTTTGGGACGTTCAAAGATTGTTTTTTTTCGCAAGACGATTGAATTATCGAATCCAGTTGAAGGATTTGTTAATATTTTTGCTGATACTCGTTATCGGTTGATTGTAAATGGTATTACTGTGGGTCATGGACCTGCTCGATTTTATACACATTGTCCGCAATATGACAGCCATGATGTATCACCATTTTTGCAATCTGGACAAAATGTTGTTGCTGTGGTGGTAAGCAATTATGGCATATCAACATTTCAAAGTAATGAAAGCATCGGCGGATTGATTTGTAATATTGAGATAAATGATAATGGTGAAAAGAGATCAATGCTAAGCGGTACTGACTGGAAGTTTCTTTATACCGGCGCGTATGCCGAAGATACCGGCAGATTATCGTTCGCATTAGGCGTTTCTGAATACCTCGATGCAAACAAGATTCCAGATGACTGGTCTTCCACAACATATGATGATTCATCCTGGGATAATACTGTAGAATTGGCAAATCAAAACTATTGGGCCATGCCGGTACCACGCACAATTCCATTACTGGATGAACGCGAAGTGACTCCAAAACGACTGGTTAGCAAGTATAAACTATCAACTGGCGATGAAAAAGTATTAACCTTCAACAAATCTTTTTACACACGCGGACAACGCCATCACACGGTAAATATCGCGGCAGTTTTCAGCTATATTTATTCGCCAATTACCCAGCAGGTAAAATTTGGCATCTCCGGTGGTTACCAGTGGATTAACGGAATAGAATATAAAGCCGGGCCATGCGATAAACCTATGCGTTATGAGTTTGTAACTGATTTAAAAACAGGGTGGAACCCGATTATTTTGATTGAAGGCTATATGAATGGCGATATATGGGAATTTGGGATAGCTTTTTCGAAGAAATCTGGTGTTGTAATAAGTATTGATAAAGATTTAAGTGATAATGGTTCATTTATTCTCGGTGGGGTATGGAACAGCACCATGAATGATGTGCGCAAATTGGTCGGCGGTTTGACCGAACCATCAATGATTCCAGCAGAAACCGGCGAGTGGCAGAGAATTAATATTGATGAACAGCCGAAATCCGCATATTTGCAGCGTTCCTGGGAAAATATTGAAGCTATAGATAGTATAAAAGGTTTATTGTCTGCTTCTTATTTTTATGAGTTTGCCACTGAAGTTATTGGACGACCAGTTGTAGAAATTACCGCGCCGGCAGGTACGGTGATTGACTTGCTTTATACTGAACAGATGGCGGATGGCAAACCACTGCATGGTGTACAAAATCAGCGATTGGGTGACCGCTATATTTGTCGTGAAGGTAGACAAAAATGGCAAGTATTGCAACCGCGTGGCATGCGCTATATGGAATTAGTCATTCGTGGTGAATGTGACAAGGTTGAGATTAATCGGGTGGCAATTTCCCGTAACAATTATCCGGTGGTGAATGTCGGCAAGTTTGAATGCAGCGACCCTGTTTTGAATAAAATATGGCAAATTGGCAGAGATACTCAATTTGCTTGTATGCTGGATGTAATGGTCGATTGTCCGTGGCGAGAACAGGGCCTTTACGTCGGCGATATGCTGGTGCAGTATTATACCGTACAGGCTGCATTTGGCGACCATTTACTTATGCGGCACTGTCTGGAATTACTTTATAATTCACAGGATGAATCAGGATTTGTCTGTTCACTATCTCATGGCGGATTGCCGTCGTATCATGTTGACTATACAATGCTAACAATTATTTCCCTCTGGCATTATTATTCCCGCACCGGCGATATCGGGTTTATTCAGGAATTGAAGCCGCGAGTCGTGAAATTGATAGATGCCATAATCACCCAGTCAAAAGGGAACATCTTAATGGATACCACCGGCAAGAATCCATATATTGACCTGGCAAAGGTTGATAAGTCGGGGGGGAATTGTGCCTGTAATGCTTTTTATTACCGTGCGTTGATGGATGCTGCGGCGATATTATGTGCTGTCGGCGATGATGGTACAAAATATGAAGGTATTGCTAAAACGGTTAGAGAAGAATTGATCAGCAAATTCTGGGATGGTGAAAATGGCTGGTTCAATGACCGCATGATAGCTGATAAAGCCGATACCACACCGTCGGTAATGGGCAACTCACTGATGCTTTTCTTTGACATTGCAGAGGAATACCAGGTGAATGGATCATTAAAATATCTGGCAAATGCTATGGATAATAACTTCAGCATTGAAGAACCAAAGAAGAATACTGATTGCAACGTGACCTCGTATTTCTCTTTCTACGCTTTGGGTGCATTATATAAATATGGCAAATCTGTAGAAGCAGAAAAGTTTATCTTGAAATATTGGAGTCGATACCTTGACCGTGACGCAGTAGTATTCTGGGAATATTTCATTTATGATTGCAGTCTGTGCCACGCCTGGTCAACCTCGCCGGTACACTACATGTCATCAACAGTCCTCGGTGTACAATTCCCGGTTCCCGGCAACAACAATATTGTAAAAATCGCGCCAAACCCCGGTACCTTGCAATGGGCAAGCGGTGTCTTTCCTCACCCCGCCGGCAACATCCTCGTCAACTGGCAGGTGAAGGGCGATAAACTGTTATTAGACTGCATAGCACCGGAAGGCGTGCAGGTATTATTGGCTGATGATGTTTTGATGCGGAGAGGGTAATTGATAATATCGTGGGACTGACACCGAGTTGCGATGCCAGAATAATGTCTGTCCCAAACTGTATTATTGGTATATAATTACTTTTGACAATCCTTGAAACATTGAAGGGGTATAGAATGGGCATAAAGACTGTAGTGGTTGGATATGGTAGAGCAGGGAAGATGTTTCATTGTTATCTTATAAAATTAACGCCTGGATTAGAATTGTATGGTGTAGTATCTGGCTCTCCTGATAAAGTAGAGATTATTGAACGTGAGCAAGGGTGTCGCGTGTTTGCCACTTTGGATGAGGCGTTGAGCGATGCCAATGTTGAGTTGATATGTGTTGTAACACCGAATTCCAGCCATGCCGATATCGCGGTGAAGGCGATGAAGGCGGGTAAGAATGTCGTTACTGACAAGGTGATGGCATTAACGCTGGCAGATTGCGATAGAATGATTGCGGCGGCGTATGAAAACAACGTGATGCTGTCAGTATTCCAGAACCGCCGGTTGGATGGCGATTTTATTACCGTTCAAAAGATGATTGCCGATGATAAATTGGGCGATGTGGTATGGGCAGAGATGTCATGGCAAACCTTCGGACTGTGGGGTGGATGGCGCGGCCAGCGTGAGATGGGTGGCGGTAAATTGCTGGACCTTGGCGCACACTTGATAGACCAGATGTGCCTGCTTTTCCCGGCAGATATCAAGTCAGTATATTGCCGAATGCAGTACGATATTCCTGGGTATGACGTTGAGAGCGAGGCTTTTGTTGTTGTGACATTTGCCGATGGTAAGACCGGCATCTGTGATTTCAGCAGCATGGCGGCAATCCAAAAACCGCGTTTTTATATTCGCGGCAGCAAAGGAACATTCATTAAATATGGCCTGGACCCGCAGGAAAAATGGATGCTGGCAGGTGACATAAACGCATCAATGGAAGACTCGAAAACTTATGGAAAGTTCAACGACGGCAAACATGATCATAAAATACCTACAATACCGGGAAGATGGCGCAGTTATTATGAAAATATCGCTGATGTTTTGATGAAGGGCGCAGAACCATTGGTAAAATTGCCGGAATTGCGTAGGCAGATATCAATAATCGATGCATGTTTTAAATCTGCCGCAAGTGGCGAGGTATTTAATTTTTAGATGCTAACTACCTAATATGGGTTTCATCTACAACCCAATATTGCTTTAATAGTAAAAACCAGATAGATATCCTCTGTGTAACTCTGCGTTAAACTCTGCGTTCTCTGTGGTAAAATAAAAAACTAACATCAACATGCTATATCCTAACTTAACCGCAGAGTTGCACAGAGTTTAGCACAGAGTTACGCAGAGATAATACTTATGAAAACTTGTTTTATTTCAACATTATTAGGTTTTAAGCCCTAACCCCGCAACATTAAGTGATATAAACGCATAATATCCATTTCTTCCCGCCTTAATAATAGTTTTAGACAGGCGGGATATTTATTTTTCTTCTCAAAAATATTTTAATAATTTTTTCAAAAAC
>JBIJDE010000458.1:0-4257 GCA_044344305.1 Armatimonadota bacterium | reverse complement strand
TGGCGTTGGATTACGCCCATGAACAGGGAAAAGTCCATCGCGATATCAAGCCAGATAATATATTGCTGGATAGCAAAGGTTCCCCACGAGTGGTGGATTTCGGGATAGCGAAAACTGTCGAAGGCACCCGGATGACCGGCGGGATGATAGGGACACCCGAATATATGTCGCCAGAGCAGGCGCGTGGTGAGGCACTTGACGGACGTGCCGACCAATATGCTCTTGCAATAGTGGTGTATGAAATGCTCACCGGGACAACGCCATTCCGCAGCGATACCGCGCAAGCATGGTCTTTGGTGAATGCCCATATTACCGTACAGCCCCCCGACCCCCGGCAATATCAGGGTGACCTTCCCGAGCATGTTGTAGTGAGTTTGATGCAGGCGATGGCAAAAATGCCGGAAAATCGTTTTTTAACTTGTACTCAATTTGCCGACGCTCTTAACGGCTATGTTGAATTTACTATCCCATCCGTAAAAAAACAGGGAATGATGGGTTTTTTAGGGGCAATGGTTGGCATATTACTGCTTGGTGGTGTGTTATTAATCTTTGGACAGAAAGATCGTGGAAATAACCCGCCTGACAAACCGCAGGAAACCAGTATTGCTGCTCCACCGCCACAACCACCGTCTGAGAATGTTATTAGCGAACCCGTGCCAGATACAACAACTCCAGTTGAAGATCAAACTCAAGTAGATCCACCGGTAGATAAATCAAAATACCTATGGTTATTAGAACGTCCTGTTACTGAAAGCGATATGCAGGGGATGAGTAAAAAAGAACTGGAAATTATGAGAAATGATGTTTATGCAAGTCATGGCTGGATATTCAAACGACAGGATTTACGGGATTATTATTATAAACAGCCATGGTATAAACCTGGTGGAACGCCATCTCAACGCGATGTGGTAAATAATAATATCAATTACAATATGAGCAAACTCGAGAAAGCAAATACAGCAAAAATACTTGCATACGAAAAAGCATTGGGGGGAGAGTAATGGCTGAAAGAATTGTCAATATATCACAAAAACAAGACCCGAGACTGACCAGCCTTTATTGGAATCTGGGCTTTGGGGTTATGCTGGGTTGTTTCTTGCTGGCGGGGTTAGTGATATTTGGG
Organism: Armatimonadota bacterium; assembly: GCA_044344305.1. Taxonomy (GTDB): domain Bacteria; phylum Armatimonadota; class Hebobacteria; order CAIYQO01; family CAIYQO01; genus JBAXQQ01. Next base: position 3,134 of record JBIJDE010000458.1, on the reverse strand, counting down.
GTTATTCCGGGCGTGAATAGTAAAAAAACACCAAAAAATACTCATGTTGCTGCCATGCCTGTATCTAAACCGCCGATAGGCAATACTCCAAATAATGGAACAATCATACCCTCGCCTGCCGTAACTGACAGTAATTCATCGGTTGAAAATAGAACCACTGAAAGAGTTAGTAAGTCAACCGCTAAAGATACCAGCAACCTGCCGGTTATATGTATTGATCCGGGGCATCCATCCGAGGTAAATCGCGCTACCAATGTACAAAATGGGTTAAAAGAGGTTGAGGTGGTTTATGATGTAGCAATGAAGCTGAAAGCACAACTTGAGGACCCGGAAGAGCCGATTGCTCGAGTGGTAATGACAAGAAATTTTCGCAGTGGAACCGGAAAGATAGTGACCAATAGAAAACGTGCAGAAATAGCGAATGAAGCAGGGGCAGCATTGCTGGTTCGCTTGCATTGTGATTCTGGGAAAGATTCCGGTTATGCGATATATTATCCTAACAGAGTCGGTAAAGCAAAAGATGGCAAGACTGGCCCATCAAAAGAAGTGATTGCTGAGAGCGGCAAGGCAGCAAAAGCATTTCATGCCGGCATGGCAGAAGCTATTACTGGAATAAAAGATAATGGCGTGATGGGTGATAGCTCAACATATATTGGGGGCAAACAGGGGGCATTAACAGGTTCGATATATTCCAAGGTGCCGACTTTAACTATAGAGATGGTGTTTTTGAGCAATGCAGAAGACGCAAAAATCATCGGCAGCGAAGATGGGCAAAACATGATGGCAGGCGCACTTAAATTTGGCGTAATTCGTGCATTGGAAGAGTTTGGTTTGCGATGAGAATAGATGAGTTGTGAATTTTTTGACATGATTTACATGGATGGGCAGGATAAGCAGGACATATTAATATTATGTAAATCGAAAAAGAATAGAAATATGAAAGTATTTCTATAAAACAATTCCAATAATATCAATTTAGATATGTAGAATATTATGGGAGGGGAATTGTCCCCAATTCCCGCGATGAACCGGGAAAATGGTGTGAAATAGCGAAATAGCGACAGTTTTCTTTGCGTGGTGTTGTGGTTTGCTAACCTTGGTTTGTCGTTTTATTTGGTTTGCCTTTATAAAAAAGACGCTGTCGCGGGAGTTGGGGACAACTCCCCTACCATTCTAAATTAACATGAATGGGCAGGATATAAATAAATTAGAAAACTGTTTAGTTTTCAGATATAGTCAAATGGGAGGGGAATTGTCCCCAATTCCCGCGATGAACCGGGAAAATGATGTGAAATAGCGAAATAGCGACAGATTTCTTTGCGTGGTGTTGTGTTTTGTTAACCTTGTTTTGTCGTTTTATCTGGTTTGTCTTGATAAAAAAGACGCTGTCGCGGGAGTTGGGGACAACTCCCCTACCATTCTAAATTAACATGAATGTCAGGATAATACCTGCGAGTGAAAGGGATAATGATATGGCACAGTTGCGTGTAATAGAGGGAGAAAATAAAAATAGCAGTTTTATGCTATCGACATCCCATATTGCCATCGGTCGGGTTAGTGGTGACATCGTGATAGCAGACTCGCAGGTATCCAGTCGTCATGCGCAAATAACACAATCGAGTGAAGGATGGTATATTGAGGATACCGGCAGTCGCAATGGTACGTTTGTGAATGAAGTGCGAATTACACGAGCTATATTATTAAAGCCTGATGATAGGGTACGCGTTGGGACAACCGTGATGGTCTTTGAGCAGCATGGCGAAGCGCATAGTTCCAACAACGCGTTGCGAATCAGCCAGTTGATTGATGGTAGACCGCGCATTATTGGCCGCTCACCGGACTCTGATATTCAGATTGACGAGGCAGTTGTGTCACGACATCACGCGCGATTATGCTGCGAAAATAACCAGATCGTGCTGACCGACCTGAATAGCAGCAATGGCACATTTGTAAATGGTCAGAAAATCAGCAGGATTGTTATACACACGGGTGACCGGATTCGTATCGGCGCGACTGAATACACTATCTGTGAAGATGCGTTATCGCTGGTCGGGGTGAAGGAAGCCATCCGGCTGGATGTCCGCGGCGTCTCCCACGCTGTTACATTTCGTGGTGAAATGCGCCAATTGCTCGATAATGTTGAGTTCAGCGTGAAACCGGGTGAGTTTGTCGCGGTAGTCGGCGGCAGTGGAACCGGTAAAACATCGCTATTCCGCATTATGACCGGGTTGGAAACCCCAACTATCGGCAGTGTATCGCTTAATGGAATTGATTATCACACCCAATCACGTCAATTCGCCGGCCAGGTAGGTTTTGTCCCCCAGGATGATATCGTTCATAGCGAACTTACCGTGCGAACAGCGTTGCACTATGCGGCTAAATTGCGGTTGCCGCCGGATACCACTAACTTTGAATGTGATCAACGCGTTATGGCGGTACTGGAAGCGGTGAAGCTAAATCATCGCATTGATTCTGATATCAAGTTGCTTTCCGGCGGTGAACGCAAACGCGTCAATGTCGCGTTGGAACTATTAACCGAACCTAATCTGTTATTCCTTGATGAGCCGACCAGTGGGCTTGACCCCCATCGTGAAAAACAGTTAATGGAGCTGATGCGGCAACTGGCTGGCGAGGGTCGAACTATTCTTCTTACCACCCACTCTACCCTCAGCCTTGATATGTGCGATTTGCTGCTTATCATGGGGGCGGGCGGACATGTGGTATATTTTGGCCCGCCCCGCCAGGCACTGACGCATTTCAATGTTACCGCATATCAGGATATTTACGCGCGGTTAGGCGATACCCCGGTAGATGCTATCGCGCGGCAATACGAATACTGGGGTTCTTCCATTTATAAAAAGTACGGCGGAATACGTGGCGGCAATGCGCAGGTAATCGCGCCATCATCGGTTGTTACACCCGGAATATCTTTCGACCCGATTGGGTGGTTAAGGCAATTTGCTTTGCTGTCCCAACGGTATTTGGCAATTCTTTCAAAAGATCATTTGAATCTGGGCATTCTGCTGGCACAGGCACCGATTCTGGTAATGATTATCCTGCTGGTTTTCCCGGAGAATAGTTTTGACGCGGTGATGAATAGCGACGGAAAATCACCGTTTAACTACGCAAGGCCG
>JBIJDE010000483.1:0-3957 GCA_044344305.1 Armatimonadota bacterium | reverse complement strand
TAAATAGGATGTTTATAATTGTCAAAAGATGATAACACAAAGGGGTTTCTTTGTAAATTAAATGAGATAATAATAAATTATTAGTAGAAAAATGTAGATAAAAAGGTCAAATACTGCTAATATAGAAACTAATTTTAAGCTATCAATAAACGCAATGCTGTTCGCATATTATTCTTATTAATTTTTGCTTGCGTAAAGGAACTATCATGTCATCTTTTTTGGAACTTTTTAAGTACAAAATGCAGATGCGATCTGATTCTGAAAATGAACGTGAGAGTGCTGCAAAACAGTTAGGAATTTTAGGTGACCCTAAGGTACTTGATTTGTTAGTCCGCACTCTTTCAGATAAAGGTCCCGGTGTGCGTCGTGCTGCTGCGACATCGTTAGGACAATTAAAAGACCCAAAGGCTATTGATCCATTAATAAATTCAATGAAAGATAAAGGTACTAATCCTGCTATGCGTAGGGCTATAGTATCTTCTCTTGGTCAAATTGGAGACGCGAAGTCTATTCCGATTCTACTTGCGGCTTTAAAAGATGTTGATATGGACCTTCGTAAAGCAGCCTCAGAATCATTAATACATATAGGTGCGCCGGCGGTAGAATCTCTTATTGAATTAGTGTCTTGTGATGATGAACATATTAGAAAAGAAGCAATTTCAATGCTGGGAAAAATTAAGGATCAGCGTGCTGTTCCTCAATTAGCAAAACTTATGCATGAAGGTGGTTCTGATAGGTCGGATGCGGCTAATGCTTTAAATATTATGGGATGGAAACCGAATAGTCCTGAAGACCGTGCTTTATTCGCATTTGTACGCGGCAAATTTGATGAGCCCGTAGCTGAAGGAAAAGCTATGGTTGCGCCATTAATTGCTATAAAAAATGATCCGAGTAATGAGGTAAGAAGAGCAGTCGCTAATGCTTTAGGTAAAATTGCTGATCCACGCTCTGTTCCAGCTTTAATAGAAATGGCAAAAGATGATAATCCAGAAGTACGAGAATCTGTTGCGAGAGCACTGGGAGTAATGAAAGATCCTGTTTCGTTAGATGCTCTCATCGAGTTGCTAAATGATGATGAACAGTATGTTCGTCCTGCTGCTGCACGATCACTTGGTTTACTAAAAGATGCTCGCGCCCTTGACCCGTTAATGGCTCTTCTTAATGATAAAAAATATGCTTTAAGAAAGACTGCTGCAGAATCGTTAGCATCACTTGGAACCATTAGTGTTGAACCATTAATAGACGAATTAGTTAATGGTGATCCAGCATCAAAGCCATTCGTAGCAGAAGCTCTTGGATTTTTGCGTGATAAACGTGCTGTCCGGCCATTATGCATGGCATTAATTGATAGAGACCCAGCTATTAGACGCGACGCTGCGAAAGCACTTGGCATGATAGGTGATCCAAGTTCTGCAGATGCATTGGCATCTTTATTGCATGATGAACAACCAGAAGTTTGGCAAATGGTAACGAAGGCTTTAGCTCGTTTTGGTGATGGTCGCGCTGTTGGTCGCTTAGTTGAAATGAGTGATAATGAGACAGTATCTGCAAATATTGTTGAAACTATCACAAAGATATTACAACATAAAATTTCTGAAGTTTCTGAAGATGACCTTATTAAATGCGCTAATTTAAAGGATGTTTTACAGGAACGAGCAGCCCAAGGACAAATGATTGGAAATAGTGTTGATAAAATAGTTGTTGACTGTACTACACTTAACAACCTTGCTAAATCAGAGTTGTCAAAACGTGGTCTTTCATAATGGATTTGTTGGCAGTTAATAATATTACTATAAAAAGAAAACGCGAATTAGAAGGAAAAGTAAATGAAATAATGTTGATTTCACAAGTTTCATTTACTCTTAATAAAGGTGAGTTACTTACAATTATTGGATCATCAGGAACAGGTAAGTCATCATTATTACGTACATTAAACAGATTAGATGAAATAACGTCAGGTGAAATATTATATAATGATATAAATATTCGTAAATACGATCCTGTACAATTGCGTCGAAAAATTTCCTATGTCTGCCAGACGCCAATTATATTTGATACCACTGTTTCAAATAATATGGCTTATCCTTTAGTCGCAAAAGGTGAAAAATTAAAGAAAGATTTGGCGGTATCAATATTGGAAGAGATGGGATTATCCGCAGATTTTCTGGAAAGAAATGGTAGAGAATTATCTGGTGGACAATCGTATCGAGTTGCAATCGCAAGATCGTTAACATTGTCTCCAGATATTCTCTTATTAGATGAACCGACATCAGCTTTGGATAATGAAAGCACGGAAATAATAATATCTATGTTAAATAAGCGAATCAAAACTAATTTAGCTGTTATCATAGTAACACATGATATGAAAATTGCTAAAATATCATCTGGTAAAACATTGTTTATTAATAATGGTACGGCAGAAATTATTGCCCCGCATAAATGAATATGCGGATGTGTTCATATTATCTTCCAATTCCAGTATAATCTAATCCGGCTTCAATTGCTTTTTCTGGTGATAATTGATTTCTTGCATCTATCACTATAGGTGTTTTCATTAAAATAGCAATCCGCTTCCAGTCTAATTCATTATATTCTGGCCATTCAGTTAATATAATTAATGCATCAGCATGTTCTGCAGCATCTTCAGCATTATTTTTGAAATCTATATCAATGGTTCCTAATTCTTCAATAGCGTTATTAATTGCAATAGGGTCATGAGCAATAATATGAGCCCCTCTGTCTTGTAAAATTCTAATTATATCAATAGCAGGTGAATCGCGTACATCGTCAGTATTTGGTTTAAAAGCAAGTCCTAATATACAGATATTCCTTCCACGAATAACTTTTATTTTATCTTGTAGTCTTTCAATTATATGTAACCGCTGCCTGTTGTTAACTTCTCGTGCCGCAGATATTATTGGCATATCATAATTGTAATTTTTAGCAACTGCCAATATCGCTGATGTGTCTTTGGGGAAGCATGATCCACCCCAACCAGGACCAGCATCTAAGAAATATTTACCAATTCTGTGGTCTTGACCAATACCACGAGCAATTTCTGTAACATCGGCACCTATCTTTTCACACAATCCTGCCATTTCATTGATAAAAGAAATCTTTGTTGCAAGAAAAGCATTTGCAGCATATTTAATTATTTCTGCACTTACTAAATCAGTGGTTATCATGGTGGGTAGTTTGTAATCATCTGGACGTGTTAAAAATGACGGTGGTTGAAAATCCTGGTTTAATAGATGACGATACATTCTGTTTAAAATATCAATAGCTTCAATATCATCTGAACCTACAACTATTCTATCTGGGAAAAAAGTATCATATAATGCACGACTTTCTCGTAGAAATTCTGGATTTGATGCGAATGTAACATTACATTCTATATTTCTTTCTCGTAAAGTTGTATTAACAATTTGCTTTACTCTTTGATTAGTTCCGATTGGGACAGTAGATTTTATGACAAAGGTACATTTTTTATCTGATTTTAGTTGTTGAGCAACTTCACGTGCAGCAGATTCAACATAGCCAATATTGGCATCTCCATTCGCCATTGTTGGTGTACCAACCGCTATTAAAAAAACATCTGCTTCCGACATTTCTGTTGTAAACGTAGATGAAAAGGTAATGTTATCTTTTGTTAATATTAATAATTCATTCATTCCAAGTTCATGAATCGGTGAAATCTGTTTTTTTAAACTTTCAATTTTTGAAGTATCTTTATCAAATGATGATACTTGATGACCTAAATATGCAAGTGATGTAGCAGTTGTTAGTCCTACATAGCCAGCACCTATAATTGTAATTTTCATGTTTAACCTCTGTGATGGCATAATTATACCATTTATGGCGTTTAAATACTATATTAGATACATCAGGTATGAATTTGTTATAATTATTTCAGAAAATTATTAGAAATTTACAATTGCAACTTTTTTAATATTTCAA
>JBIJDE010000457.1:0-4270 GCA_044344305.1 Armatimonadota bacterium | reverse complement strand
GTTGCCATGGTCAGATACTTTGCCGGAATATGTGAAAATGCCGGCTAAAAAAGATTAAGAGCAAATACCACGGCAAACACGTAATCTATTTGACGCTTACTTTCCGAGCGAGACGCTCTGACCACCTCTCGTAAGAATGTTGAGAAATACGCTGTACAAGCAAAAACCTGTACAGCGTATTTTTATTTGCCATTTGCCATTTGCCATTTTCCATTTGCAATTTCAAACCCCTTCAGGCACGATAGCACCGTGTTGGCGTAATAGTTCACGGATATCGTTGATTGATAATTCATTTATATTTTTGTTTTGTTGTACTGCCAGTGCTGCGGCTGCGCCGGCGGCCTGGCCCATTGCCATACAAGACGACTCTACCCGGAAAGCGGAGTTTGCTCGTTGGTCGCCGGCCACTGACCTACCGGCAACGATAATGCCATCGCTGCCCAATGGAATCATGGCACTTAAAGGAATAGTAGGGTAGATGCCTTCGCCGATTCCTCCGCCGTCGATTGAAACCGGTCGGTGAATGTCTATTGGGTAAAATGAATAACATACCGCATCGTCGAATAAGCGGCCGTTAACATAATCATCGCACGACACTACAGTTTTTGCTTTAATGGTAACAGTCTCTCTAATACCGCATTCCGGCGCGCAGGATTTTATATTGAAGTTTTCCAATCCCGGTTGCTGACGGCAGAACCGGAATATTCTCAGCATTGCTTTACGGCCTTCAATTTCGGCTTTAGTTTTACCTTCGCTGGTTGAGCCGTCAATGTCCGGTATATGAATGCGGTTGCCTCCGTATGACTGCAGGAAAAATTTAAAGTTGCCGTGGTTCCATCCCGGGTCGGTAACTTTCATTGTCCCACTGCCGACTTCCGCATCAAAAGAGGTCTGTATGGCATCGTAATCCAATGTTTTCGCGTCATATCCTGTGGTGTGTACTACCAGTGTGCCTGGCTGCAGTTCTTCACTGCGAGTGACTTCGTAACCTGTCATCTGAACTATATTCGCGTCTCCGGTGCAGTCAATTAATATTTTTCCACACACATCCTGCAGTCCGGTTTTAGTACAAATAGTAAGTTTCCACCCGTCATCATTTTTATTGGCTATTGCCGGCATGGCGTGGAATAATATATCCGCTCCGGAGTCAAGAACCATTTCATCTGCCAACGCTGCATACAGCGCGGGGTTGACAGTATAATAACTGATAGAGTTAGTAAAACCCCGGCGGTCGGCGTTTATATCCTGACCTTCAATTTTCATTGCCGCTGCACACAATTCCCAGCCAATTCCAGCAATAATCATTTTCTGATAAGCGTGAAAACTAGATGGATAATTAATACCGCCAACGGTAACAGTACCGCCCAGCATGCCATTTTTTTCAATCAGTAAGGTCGATGCTCCCGCCCGTCCTGCCTGTATCGCGGCTATTACCCCGGCGGTTCCCCCGCCAATTACTATAACATCATAATTTGGTTTCATTTTATTCACCTTTAAGTTTTGTGTTGTTTTGTGAATTATACAGATTTTATGGTGAATAATATAGTAAAAAAACGGGTCAGCATTTCAGCTAACCCGTTTATATTAATATTACAGAACTTTCAGTTTGTACAAAATTACTTAACTATAGCACCACCTAACATTGAATAGGTAGCACCGCCGGCAGTTCCATTTATCTGTAATGTTACTGTTAATACACACCCAGCCATTCCGCTGAATTTAATAGTAGCATCATTGAAGAAATGTGATTGTGAACTGCCATCTCTATTATCAAGTTGAGATATAGTAGAAACGTCATTGCCATTAGCATCTTTTAATGTTGCAGATAATTTCATGGTACCGCCATCTGCCCAACCTACGTTATGACCACAATATAAGGACATGGTTTTGGCACTGGTTTCAGTTAAATTATAATTGAATGACATATCAGCAAAGAACTTACTATGGTTACTCCAATCAGCTCCTGATACGCCGTTTGATTTTCTCATAGTAGTACCATTTACAACCGGTGCGGTGGCGGTGAATGTAAAAGTAGTAGCCTGGTCGCCTGCTGCTCCTACTGGTGCTGTGAAAGTAATGGGATTATTTGATGACGGTGTTGTACCAAAGTAAATCCAATCCCCGCCGGTCAACACTAAAGATCTTGTTGAGCTGTTAGCAGAAGTCATGGTAACACTTTTTAATGATACAACTGTTGCCGGGAGATTGTCTGATTTGCAAACACCGACATGGCCGTCAAGATAGCTGACAATAACTGAATTACTGTGACGCGCATCAAATTGTCCCGGTAAATTGATAATACTTGGCGGGGTTGATGTTGAAGCGTTGCTGTCACCGGTTACAAATTCATCGCTAGGAGAAGCTACGTCGCCAATTGATTTGCCAAGTAAGGTGCCGTTATAACCATAACCAATAGTAAATTTGCCGTTTGATGGGCATTTTAATATTCCCGGGTCAGCACCGATAACACCCCAAATTCCTTCGTCAGGTAATACCTCACCATGGTCCTGGGCATACATGGAGATTGATAATGCAATCTGACGTTGATTGTTAGTGCAGGTAGTCTGCCTTGCTTTTTCACGAGCACGGGCAAAGACAGGAAATAGAATTGCGGCGAGGATGGCAATAATGGCAATTACTACCAGCAATTCAATAAGAGTGAAACCTTTTTTCATAATTAGGACTCCTTTATTTGAGATAACTTTATTTTTATTATCAACTACCGGTCACTGACCTTTTAAAAATGACCGGCAGCTAAAATATTGAAATAAATTTGATTACTTAACTATAGCTCCACCTAACATTGTATAGGGAGCACCTCCAGCACTTCCGTTTACTTGTAACGTTACCGTCAATACAGACCCGGTCGTGCCGCCAAATTTAATAATGGCATCATTAAAGAAATGCGACTGCCCATTGCCATCTCTATTATCAACTTGAGATAGAGTCGAAACTACATTTCCGGTCGCATCTTTTAAAGTTCCTGTTAATTTCATGGTACCGCCATCTGCCCAGCCTACGTTATGACCACAATATAAAGACATGGTTTTGGTACTGGTTTCAGTGAAATTATAATTAAATGACATATCGCTGGAGAAAATACTATGATTATTCCATCCTGAACCAGATGGGCCGTTTGATTTTTTCATAGTAGAACCACTTACAACTGGTGCAGTTCCGGTGAATGTAAAAGTAGTAACCTGATCGCCAACTGCTCCTACTGGTGTAGTGAAATTTGCGGGCTTATTTGTGGTTGGAGTCGGGCCGAAGTAAATCCAATCTCCACCGGTCAATACTAAAGATCTTGTTGAGCTGGCAGCAGAAGTCATAGTGATGCTTTTTAATGAAACAGCTGTTGGCGGAAGATTATCTGATTTGCAAACACCGACATGGCCATCAAGATAACTTATTATTGCAGAACCGGTATGACGAGTATCATATTGCCCTTCCAGGTTGAGGATATTTGCCGGGGTTGATGTTGACGAGTTACTGTCCGCAGTGACAAATTCATCACTGGGAGATGCGACATCGCCAATTGACACTCCTATTAGTGCACCACTATAACCATAACCATTGGTAAGTTTACCATTTGTTGGGCATTTTAATATCCCCGGGTCGGCACTAATTAGACCCCATACTTTATCATCAGGTAATACTTCATTATGGTCCTGGCCATACATTGTGATTGACAATGCAATCTGGCGTTGATTGTTGGTGCAGGTAGTCTGTCGGGCTTTTTCACGAGCACGCGCAAAGACAGGAAATAGAATTGCGGCGAGAATGGCAATAATCGCAATTACGACCAACAATTCAATGAGGGTGAAACCTTTTTTCATTTGAATTAGCTCCTTTGTTTTTGATGGGTTTGTATTTTAAAATAATTTTCAATTTATTATAATTCAGTAATATTGTTTTGAAAAGGATAATTGCTATCAAAAAAAGGGTTATTTATTAGCAGATATCACTATCTTAATTTATCAATACTTTGTTTTGCAAATAAAAAAATATTTTCTTGAACATCAATTGGTATTTCTCCCGGCCATATTTTATCCATCAATTCATGATTTGTTAGTTTTGACGATTCATTAGGAGTAAGTGACAGATATTTTTTACATATTCTACAAAAATTTATAGTGTCGTTTATACCACATATTTTAGCAATTTTCTGCATTGATTGTTTCGTTATTTTTAATGTATACAAAGCAAAAAATAATCTCATTCTCGAAAGAAATGTAAGCGTCAAATAGATTACGTGTTTGCCGTGGTATTT
>JBIJDE010000453.1:0-4291 GCA_044344305.1 Armatimonadota bacterium | reverse complement strand
AGATGCCTGCGGTCCAACTTATTCTGGGACCGCAGGCTTCCAGCCTGCTCCCCGGTAACAAGTTTAGCGGCGATTGAAAAAAAGACGATTAACCTATAAATTTAATCCAAACTTAAACCAACATTGTCTTTTATTACGTGCCACTAAATCTTAACCTAGAGGCAGGCAAGATGCCTGCGGTCCAACTTATTCTGGGACCGCAGGCTTCCAGCCTGCTCCCCGGTAACAAGTTAAGTGGCGATTGGGAAAAAGATGGTTAACCTATAAATTTATTCAAAATTAAACCAACATTGTCTTTTATTACGTGCCACTAAATTTCAACCGGGGGGCAGGCAAGATGCCTGCGGTCCAATCCATTAAATTTATTTGACATAACCCCCGTCACATCCTCATAATAGCTTTAACTTAACATGGGAAAGAGTTATTATATGAAACGGCCAAATATTGTTTTTATTTTTTCTGACCAACAGCGACTGGATACTATGGGGTGTTATGGGCAAAAACTGCCAGTAACGCCGCGATTGGATGCGTTGGCGGCGGATGGGGTGCGGTTTGACATGGCTATCACCTGTCAACCGGTATGCGGACCGGCGCGGGCCGCATTGCAAACAGGAAAGTGGGCAACTCAGACCGGTTGTTTCATTAATGGTATACCATTGGGTACTGACGAGAAGACCATGGCGCATTATATGTCTGACGCAGGATATGAAGTGGGATATGTAGGTAAATGGCATCTTGCTTCTGATAAAAAAGAACAACGATATGAAACTAAAGCAATACCACCTGAACTTCGTGGTGGATATAAAGATTATTGGATGGCTTCTGATGTGCTGGAGTTTACATCGCACAGTTACGATGGTCACATGTTTGACGGTGATGGCAATATGCGGGTATTTCCTGAAAACCGTTACCGTGTAGATGCCCATACCGACTTTGTGCTGGAATACCTGCAAAACCGCAAGACTGATAACCCGTTTTTCCTGTTTATATCGTATATTGAACCCCATCACCAGAACGACCATAATTGTTATGAAGGTCCACATGGGTCAAAAGAAAAGTATAAAGATTATGAAGTGCCGGGAGATTTAGCAGGCACTGAAGGTGATTGGCGCGAAAATACGCCGGATTATCTGGGGTGTTGCAACAGCCTGGATACGAATGTTGGAAGAATAATCGACGAGTTGACTACACAGGGAATAATGGATAACACCATCATAATATATACCTGCGACCACGGCAGCCATTTCTGCACGCGAAATGCTGAATATAAACGGTCTTGTCATGAGGCAAGCGTACATATACCTTTGATTATTCATGGTCCTGGTTTTACCGGTGGACAGGTGAACAACGAACTGGTCAGCCTGCTGGATTTAACGCCCACAGTATTACAAATCGGCGGAGTAGAACCGCCAGCACAAATGGTCGGTAAACCGTTGCAGAAATTAATGAATGAACCCCATGCAGACTGGCGGGATGCAGTATTTATACAAATAAGCGAAGATCATATCGGTCGCGTTATTCGTACGAAAAAATGGAAATATTCTGTCTGGGTACCATCCGACAAAAACTGGAGCGGTGCCCAATCACCCGGAAGCGATATCTATGTCGAACGTTTTTTATATGATTTAGATAATGACCCATTTGAAAGGAATAATCTGGTTAATGACCCACTCCTAACTGAAATACGCAGTCAATTAGCAGAGAAATTAAAAGCTTTGATGGTTGATGCCGGAGAAAATAGACCAGAAATATTACCGGCTGTTAATTAAGAGGTATTAGGCCGTTAACAACCAAATCCGAACAAAAAAGTCAGGATTTTTTATAAAGGTCACTTCGACAGTCTCATTGACCAAATCTGAAAACGGGGAAATAAATAATGACAACCCTATATCATGAACAATATCGACCGCAATTTCATTTCACTGCCCGGGAAAATTGGTTGAATGATCCTAATGGGCTGGTGTTTTATCGTGGCGAATACCACCTGTTTTTTCAACATAACCCGACCGGCATTGAATGGGGAAATATGACATGGGGGCATGCGGTCAGCGATGATTTGCTTCATTGGCGTCAGTTGGAGCACGCGTTACTGCCGGATTCATTGGGTACGATGTTTTCTGGTAGTGCCGTTATTGACCACCATGACACCGCGGGTTTTGGTGCCGGTGCGCTGGTGCTTATATATACCGCAGCCGGCGGAACTTCTGATGAATCAAATGGACAGCCATTCACCCAGTGCCTGGCGTATAGCAATGATGGACGAACATTTACCAAGTATACCGGCAACCCGGTGTTGAGTCATATCGCTGATGGCAATCGCGACCCCAAAGTTATCTGGCATGAACCTTCTAAAAATTGGATAATGACGCTCTATCTTACCGGCAACGATTTCGCGTTTTACACTTCGCCAAACCTGAAGGATTGGACGCATTTACAGACTATGACAGTGCCAGGATGTGACGAATGCCCAGATTTCTTCCCGATGGCAATCGACGGCGACCCCGCACAGGTAAAATGGGTATGGACAGCGGCAAATGCCCGCTACCTGGTGGGAGATTTTGACGGGAAACTATTTACCCCTGATGAGGTGGAAGCAAAACCGCTGGCTGGTGATAATTATTACGCAGTGCAAACCTTCAGTGAAATGCCGGATGGCCGCCGTATACAGATAGCCTGGCTGAACGGATTAGAATACCCGGGAATGCCGTTTAACCAGCAAATGGGAATCCCCGTAGAACTGACATTGCGCACCACTGCCCATGGGTTGCAACTTTGCGCAGTCCCTATACACGAACTGGAAAATCTTCGTATCTCAGCATACATGCACGACAAAGCAGATATCACACCTGAAATCCCATTAAGTATTTCATTGGAAAACCTTAAAGCGGATGGGTTTGATATAAATATTGAGATTGCAGTTGAAAACTCCAAACGGGTTAAGTTTATTTTATGTGGTATTCTGGTTGTATGGGATAGCACGTCACAAATGCTGAACAAACAAATGCCATTGCCGGTTACCGATGGTAAAATCGGATTTCGCGCACTGATAGACCGCGCTTCAATAGAAATATTCGCCAGCAACGGCGCATCGATACTTATTGTAAAAGGATTACCTCTAATGAATGCGCCAGAGTTATCTATTTCATCTGATGGCAGCAATATTAGCGTGACAAAATTAGAAATTTATGGGTTAAGTGGGATTTATAATTTCGATTGAAATAGAGATAAAGACCGCTAATATTTTTCACGATTCTCTCTTTTTTCGAGCGAGACGCTCTGACCACCTCACGACTAAATCAGGGACTGACACCGAGTGGCGAAGCCATGATGGTGTCTGTCCTACCATGTATTGAAAAGCCTCCGTAATTCGTAATTTCTCTCTTCCTAAACAATGCCAGCTTTCAGCAAATCTTTCAGCATTAGCATTCCTACCACTATGCCGGTTTCATTAACTACTGGCATTTCGCCTATTTGCGGCGGGCCTTGCATTATATTCAGGGATTCTGCGGCTAAGAGGTCAATTGTCAGTGTGCGGGGGTGTTGGGTCATAAACTGGCAGCATGGTTTATGCAGTGCTTTTTCGTCGCTCAGCAAAGCGCGGCGAATATCACCGTCGGTTATTAATCCGGCAAGGTGGCCAATTTTATCGATCACTACTGCTGCACCGGCGTGTGCGCGTGTAATAGCAAATAGTGCCTCTTTTAATTCATGTTCTGGTTCAAGCATTGCCAATGCGTCACCGGTGCGCATGATGTCGCCAACTGTTAACAACAATCGTAATCTTCGGTGGTGAAACTTCGTTTCAGCATGACGGAAACGCTCAGGGCGTCTCCCATGGCTATCTGGGCAGTGGTTGATGAGGTGGGAGCCAGGTTAAACGGGCAAACTTCTCTCTCAACACCAGTATCAAGTACAACAGTGGCGGCTTTTGCAAGTGAAGAATCTGAACGACCGGTTAATGCGATAATTTGTACATCAATGCGGGCGATGGCGGGAAGTATTGCATTTAACTCTTCGGTGTCACCACTGTTGGATAGTGCTATTAACACGTCGCCAGTGGTTATCATTCCCAAATCGCCATGAACGCCTTCCGCCGGATGCAGAAATAATGCCGGGGTTCCGGTACTCGCCAGGGTGCCGGCTATTTTACGTGCTACTGCACCGCTTTTACCCATACCGGTGGTAACAACGCGACCATTACATGCTAATATTATATTTACCGCCCGGGCAAACTCTTCACCCAGTCTTTCAGCCATTGCGGTAATCGCCTGGCTTTCCTGCAATAATATCT
>JBIJDE010000071.1:0-14591 GCA_044344305.1 Armatimonadota bacterium | reverse complement strand
CAACTTAAATTAACTGTCACAGTTTGGAAAGGGGTGAAGCCCGGCTGATTTAGCAGTAATCTATCTCATAATGATAATAATTGCCAATCATTCCTATTTATACCGGGGATAGCCGGGCTGCGACCCCGTTCCAAACTGTGACTGGATTTTCAGGTGTATTTTCTATTGGGAACCCTTACATTATTACTATCTCACCACCCGGAATGCCATTTAAAGTGAAATCTACATAGTTGGATTTTTCTATTTGGTTCACTTTAAAATCTACCTTTTCGCCATCGACTATTACTTGATTTACTGTGAAATCGGCGGGGAGGAGGCAATGGATTTGGGCGGTTTTAAAGCTGCCGGTTACGTCGAGAATTATCTCGTCGCCAGTGTTATTGTATTTGTAACTGCAATATCCGCCGGATGCTGGGTAATGCAGGGTGATATCTGCCTGGTTGGCGATACTGGCGGACCAGCGCGGGGAAATTTTTACCTTGTCAAAGGCTTTTCCGGTGTCTTCGATACCTGCCAGGCCTTCGGCGATGGCGTAATAGACCGCTGCCTGTGCCCAACTATCGGGAAGGCCGTGGCTGCGTATTTTGGTTTCAAACTCCACCGGACGGTCGCTGACGCTGATTGCCGCCAGGATTATCGCCTTTCCGGGGGCTGTCACCATCTGGATGGCGATAATAGCCTTTTCGGGATAAGGGTTGTTCCAGCCGTTCATGTAGATGCCAACATCCTTCCATGTCGGGTTCGCGCCGCGCCATGCTATCCGGGTATTGTCTTTGCGATTTTTGCCGGATGGTCCCCACCAGTGCCCGATTTCATCGCCAATTCGTACATAAATTCTTTCCTTTGTATTGTCAGCATAAACGACATCGTAGATCGCCATTACGCTGTGTGGCGATGACGGTTTGGGCAGCGTCTGTAGGAAATAAATGCTTTTCCCGGTAAGGTTTGGCACATCAATTGTTACACCGGCGGGCAATTCAGTTGAATTATCCTGCATATAAAGAATGGCTTTTCCATCATTCGTTTTCGGGTCGGCAACATTAAATTCAATAGCGCCGAATTTCTGTTTGCCTACCGGCAGGTTGCGCAGGTCGTTATCGCCTTCGTTAGTCCAGGCAATTACGTTTGGATGCGCGCCGTTTTCCAAGCCGCGGTTGAGATGTTTGCTGATATCGATAAACTGGAAGTTCGCCACCGGGAATACCGGGTTTTCTGGCAGCCGTTTGTAAGCCTGGTACAGGTCGCCACCGTCGCGTTCGGATAATTTCCACACTCGGTCCAGAATATCCGCGCCATATTCTTCGCAGCCATGTTCAAATGCTGCCCGGGCGATTTCTCCGGCGATGATGGTGCAAATTGCCCCGTTCATGTATTCGCCAACGGTACAGCCGCCAGTGCCTTCTTCCGGCCATTGCTCTGGCTGATAAGGTGGGTCCATCGTCCACCACTCAGCAAAGCTTTCGTTAATCTTTTCCTTGCCGCGTTTCTGGTATTCTTTAATTATCGCCACTGCCATCTCGTGGGTTGGCAATTTGCGGTTGATGGTGTATCCGGTTGATAGACTCATGCGTTTGCGTTCGTCGCCAACCTTCGCATAGAATTCTTCTTCCGGCAGTTCTTCAGGTATCATGTGGCCGTAATTGGTTTCAAAGAATAACTTATCATTGGCGCGTTTGCGCAGTTCTTCGCCTTCGGCGCGCAGTTCTTCAGCACGTTTGGCATTACCCAACGCTTCATGCATCTCCGCCATGCGCCAATAAGACGAGTATAATCCCGAGTTGTCTGAATGGAAGAGGAATTGCGGGTCGCCGGGGTTAATACAGCGATGATCGCCATTGCAGAAAAGCGGGTTAACAAAATCCCATGAATCCATGCACATGGAACGGCGAACCAAGCCAAACTTTTCGCTCCAGCGAGTCGGGTCGGAATTGTTGTATTTTAATGCTCTTTCCAGCACCGGCAACTGTTTCGCCATCCATCCGTCATCACCAGTGGCTTTCCAGGCGTACCAAACGCCTTCGGTATATAAAAATTCACAGTCTGCCTCTACTGGTATGCGTCGAACGATATATTTCATGCCGTCGTCATAACGGTAATATCCTTCTCCCAGCGCCTCGCCAAACCAGGTGGGAACATCTTCATTATTCGGATATATGCAATCCCACAGCATGCCGTTTTCTTCCTGAACTTCCAGCCAATATTCCATACCGGTTTTAACATCGGTCTGAAAATATTTCTGCGCTTTCAATGTATGCACATGGTCACGTCCCCAGCATACCAGCATTAAATATTGCTGGTTATTGATGATAGGATGCCATAAACATTCATCTTGCTGCAACAGCATTTCAATGCGATGCGCTAATTCGGCGTATTTGCCATTATCGCTATTCATTATGGTTTTTGCCTGGAGGACAAAAGTGGCTGATTCCACTTCTGCGCCATCAGCATCAAAAGCAATCACAAAATGGTTGCCGGCGGCACCGCGTGCGGTAAAAGCAACTTGGCCATCAGCTGGTATAGCGCAATCAACATAAATATGCCGCAAAGCATCAGATATCTTCACACGAACAGCGGTTGTATTCTCAACAACTACAGTTCCATGCCCTAATGGTGATAAAATAGAACTTTCTAATGAACCACTAAAAATCTTCATAACGATAATTCTCCACAAATACGCGTTAATTAAACGTTTCAATTATGGAGATGACACGTATAGTTGTCAATAGTTTTTAACTAAAAAATCCTATTTAATCCTGTTAATCGATGTAAAAACAAAAAGTCTACGAAAGGTGAATAGTTACTATTTTCAGGTCTTTCGCCTTTTTATAAATATCGTAGGGGCAATCCCTTGTGGTTGCCCGATATTACCTGAGAATAAGCGAAAGTTCTGTATTTCAATCAGGTATTTCTTAAATCTACCAAAAATGGTAAGCTATAGGCACACAAAATGGTTATAACCTTGGGAGGTTTTCGACAATGGCAGATGATATTTCTCGTGAATTATACGATCAGCGCTTGGAGAAATTACAGGCTTTAAATGACGCGGGGGTACCCCCGTTTGAATATACCGAATATCGACGCACCCATTTATCGCAGGAGATAATCGATAATTACGCGGAATTAGAGAATAAAACGGTGAAAATTGCCGGACGAATAATGTCACGCCGTGGTCAGGGTAAAGTCTCTTTTATTCACATTCAGGACCGCGCCGGCAAGATTCAAGGATTTTTCCGCTTTGACGACCTGGGTGAAGAGTTGTATAACCGTTTAAAGTTCGTAGATGTTGGTGATATCGTCGGTGTAGAAGGTTATGTTTTCACAACCAAGACTGGTGAAATTTCCATCCATGTGGCAAAGTTTGAAGTATTATCGAAGTCGTTGCGACCATTGCCGGAGAAATGGCATGGGTTAAAAGATATTGAAACCCGCTACCGCCGCCGCTATGTTGACCTGATTGTCAATCCCGAAGTGCGCGAAACATTCATGATTCGCAGCAAGGCTATCAAAGTTATTCGCGATATGCTGGATGCTCGCGGATTTCTGGAAGTTGAAACCCCGATGATGCAGGCGATACCTGGCGGTGCAGCAGCACGACCATTTGTCACTCATCATAACGCCCTGGATATGGATTTATACCTGCGTATCGCCCCTGAGTTATATCTGAAAAGATTGATAGTAGGCGGCATGGAGAAGGTATACGAAATTAACCGTAATTTCCGTAATGAAGGGATGAGCACCAAGCATAACCCGGAATTTACCATGATTGAGGTTTACGAAGCATACGCGAATTATGAAGATATGATGCGGTTAACCGAAGACCTGTTCGCCGCTGTCGCTATGGCAACCCGTGGCAGTCTACAAGTGAACTATAACGGTGAAGTAATTGACCTTAATACACCGTGGAAACGAATCACCCTGTTTGATTCGCTGGCGGAATACGGTGGAATAGATACCAGCAAACTGTTTGATTTCGAATCTGCTGCCGAAGTTTGCCGCGAAAAAGGTGTTCATGTCGACAGTCGCGCAACATTAAGCACTTTGGTGAATAATCTATTTGAAGAGTTTGTCGAAAAACGACTTATTCAACCGACCTTCATCACTGACTTCCCTACCGCGATTTCACCGTTGGCAAAACGCAAACGTGAAGACCCGGAACTGACAGAAAGATTCGAAATATTCATGTGCGGCCGTGAAATGGGCAACGCATTCAGCGAGTTAAATGACCCCATCGACCAGCGCGGCAGATTTGAAGACCAGTTGAAAGAAAAAGACGCCGGCAATGATGAAGCGCACCCATTTGATGATGATTATATTCGAGCATTGGAGCATGGAATGCCACCAACAGGTGGTCTGGGAATTGGCATCGACCGACTGATAATGCTGATTACAGATTCCCCCAGTATCCGCGACGTAATTTTATTTCCACAGATGAAACCAGTAAAACCAGACGCGGAAGAAGACATCGATTAGAAAATTGTAAATTGTAAATGGGTTAGTTTATACGGGAGAGGAAATAATAAATATTTTCTCTCCCGTAGTTGTCATGTTATCGTCTGTGGAACTATTTTAAAAAAATCCACAACATTTCTTGATTTTTCTTGTTTTTATATGATAAAATTACATACTTATTTCGGGAGCGGTTCCGATAATATAGTGAATTTATTTTAAATTTTTAATGTTTAGTTATTGACTATGGAAAACCTATAATGTATAATTGTGGTTAAACCGGTATAATTAAGATTATACTCGCATACTCTTTAAAGGAGGACTTTCATGTTATCTCGAAAGACGAATCCAGGGTTTACCCTCATTGAATTGCTGGTAGTAATTGCCATAATTGCTATCCTCGCCGCCATTCTGTTTCCTGTTTTTGCGCGTGCCAGAGAAAAGGCACGTCAAACCACCTGTATGAATAATCAGCGACAACTGTCTATTATCACTACGATGTTTGCACAGGATCACTCCGATAAGTTGCCTACTGCGGATGAGTGGATACTGGCAGCAGGGTCAGCGGACAAGAAACTTCTTGACTGCCCTTCCACCACCGGTGGCGGACCAGACTACACCTACAATGCGGGTTCTCACCTGGGTGGTGCTGCATTGACAGCATACAATAACCCATTTGACATCCTTGTCACCGGCGACTCTGCCAGTCCCGGCAAAGTTTTCTCTCTGGAAGATGCAGACGGCGGTTCAGGTTGTGCTGATGTTATGATAGCCGGTGAAGCACAAAGACTGGTAAATAAATATTACAGTTACACAGCCCATGACCGTGGTTTAATAGCATCTTATCTTGATGGTCACGTAACTTATGTGAAAATGGACGGTCAGGCTGCTATCAACAAATTAGTATCGCAAATAAATAACGCCCATGGCGACCAGGAACCATACCTTACCCGTTATGTCGGCACTACTACAAAAACATTGTGGGGACCGACAGTTTATGTGCCGTCAAGTGCTATTGTTTCTGGCGGATGGTTTTATTTAGGTTCTGCTGACGTTTTCAAGAAAGGTCGATGCAACCCGGGTTTTGATATTACCGCTGGGGTAGCTGGCGGTTCCAGTCTTCGACGATTACCCCCATTAGATATGACTGCCGCCGGTGTTCCGGTATCCTGGAATGACCGCGGATGCCAGGTTGCCACCACTGCAGCACCAGTTGCAATCTGTAATATTTCAATGAACTTCCTTGATGGCAAAGGCGGCGATTTGCATGTTATCTGGGGATCGTGGACAGACAATTCCAATGGCAATGCGTCACTAAAAGTAATTGACAACACCAATGGTGTAACTTATGATGCGCCCACTTATCCTGACCTGACATTCAGTCTTGCCTACAACTCCTCCTGGACTATGAAAGATACTGTATTCAAAGTAGGTTCATCAAAGAGCCTGACTCTTGAAGTACGCGGTACTGTTACTGGTAGAGGCTGGTTTGAAGCAGCCTGGGTTGAACCAACGCTATAAGCGAAAGGGAGAATGCTATTATGAAAAAAGGTTTTACATTAATTGAATTGCTGGTCGTGATTGCCATTATTGCAATTTTGGCCGCTATACTCTTCCCGGTATTCGGAAAGGCACGGGCAAAGGCTCATCAGACTACCTGTACCAGCAACCAACGGCAAATTGCCGCGTCTTTACTGATGTATGCTCAGGATCATGATGAAATAATGCCGTCCGCAGATGACTGGACGAAACAATTAAGCGACCCGGGCGTACTTGACTGCGCCACACAGTCCGGCACCGGACCAGACTATTGCTATAACGCCGGTTCGCACCTTGGCGGTCAATCTATTGGCACCTACAACAACCCTACAGATGTACTTGTAACCGGAGATTCCGCATCGCGGGCTATCACCAGTCTTTCTGGTGCCGACGGCGGCAGCGGTACTGCCGACCTGTGCGTATCCGGAAATTATAATAAGCAAGTAAGCACATATTTTGGGACAGGGCGCCACAATAATGGTATTGTGATATCTTTTCTCGATGGTCATGTTGGATTCCAGAAAACTGATTCCGATCTGGACATGGCTAAATTAAAAACCTACATCAATAACGGCAGAGGACCAACAGAACCTGTGTCAACTGAGTTTATCAGCAATAAATACACCACTTCCCCCCAAAGTCTGGTTGCACCGTCAACAACAATATATGGCGGTGGTTGGTTTAATGTAAGCAGTGTAAACACATTTCTGACAACCCCGGCGAAAGCTGGATTTAGTATTATTTTCCCCCCTGCCGGCGGATTCAGTGTGAATCGAGTATCAAATCTGAATATGACAGCGGCCGGGATATCCAATACCGATCGCAGGTGTCAGATATGTTCTGCCGGCGTAGTACGTGCTAATTTTAATATGGATTTTAATGATGGAAAAAGTGGACTTGTTCACATTTCCTGGGGGTCATGGACAGATAACTCTGAAGGTGGTGCTGAATTAACAGTAATTGACAACACCAGTGGTCAAACTTTTAATGGTGTTACCAATAAAGAGCTTAGCTACATTCTTGGCTATAATACATCATGGACATACAATGACACTGTATTTAAAGTAGGCATGTGCAAATCACTGACCGTCGAGGTTCGCGATACCCGATCAGCAGGACGCTCATGGCTGCAAGCCATCTGGGTAGAGCCAGCACCGTAAATAGGCATAGATATTCATATAAAAGCCCATCCTGGTTTATTCAGGATGGACTTTTTTTTGTGCAGTCCATTCATAAACTTTCTTTTATTAATTTGCAAGTTTTTATTTGTGTAATTTGTGTAATTTGTGGTATAATGTAGCAATGAGTTTGAAAAATTTTAATAAATATAAGTATACGAAAACGTTTCACATTTTGATAATATGGGCAATATTTCTGTTGATATTGCTACCGGTTTCTACATTCGGTGTTGATAATGTTCGTTTGCAACTTAAATGGCGGCATCAGTTTCAATTTGCCGGGTATTATGCGGCACAATTGCAAGGTTATTACCGCGACGCTGGGTTAAATGTTGAAATTATTCCTGCAAAACCGGGAGTAGACCCAGTTCAACAAGTGATACAGGGAAATGCTGATTTCGGTATCGCAGCTACTGACTTGTTGTTGATGCGTGAAAAAGGAGTCCCAGTAGTTGTGCTGGCGTCTATTTTTCAGCATTCACCACTGGCATTTATGGTTCTTAAAAAACAAGGTTTGCAAACAATCCATGATTTGGCTGGTGCCAGGGTAATGCTCGAACCAGATTCGGCTGAACTTCTGGCGTATCTGCAATATGAGGGAATACCGCTTTCAAATATTAAGCAACTTCCACATTCCTTCAATGTCCATGATCTACTCTCTGGAAAAGTAGACGCGATGTCAGTCTATGTCACCACGGAACCATTTTTAGCTGATATGGCAAAACGCGATTATCTGTTATATTCACCTCGGGCTGATGGAATTGATTTTTACAGCGACAATCTATTCACCATGGAGTCGATGATTAAGAAAAATCCCGATGTTGTAAGAAAATTTCGGGCGGCCAGCCTTAAAGGTTGGGAATATGCCATGAAGCATCAGGAGGAAATAATTCAGAAAATTTACAACAATTACAGCAAACAGCGTAGCATTGAAGGTATGCGGTTTGAGGCTAAACAAATGGATGCGTTGCTGCAAACATCAATGGTGGAAATTGGCCACATGAATCCTGGACGCTGGCATAGTATTGTCGAAGTTTATGCTGATATGAAGATGCTGAAACATGATTTCGACATAAAAGGGTTTCTTTACGATCCCAATCCAGCACCACCAGATTTATCCTGGTTTTATGGTATTCTGGGAATTGTAATTTCATTATTGGTCATTGCAACTCTGGTAGCATTTCGTTTTTCCAGGTTGCTTAAAGAGCTAACCACCAGCAATAATAATCTTATAAAGACTGAAGAAGAGCTGCGAATAGCCTTTGACGATATACGTACATTACGCGGCATACTTCCCATCTGTTCTTGTTGTAAAAAAATACGTGACGACCAGGGAAAATGGAGTCAAATGGAAGTATATGTCCGTGATAGAACCCACGCAAAATTCAGCCACGGCATCTGCCCCGAATGTGCAAAGGAACAATACCCGGATTATTTTGAGGAAGAAGAGAAGGAAGAGTGAAGAGTGAAGAATTGAAATGGCAAATGGCAAATGGCAAATTATGCCTCCCTCGTGAGGGAGGTGTCACCGCAGTGACGGAGGGAGTGGGGCAGGAAGAATAGTGAAATTTGGAGGAGTGAAGAGTGAAAACGTGGTGTCACCGTCTCGGTGACGTTAGCTGCGCAAGAGGGTGATAAATGCTGTAAATAAATTACACAAAAACAATTCCCTGATATCGTGTCTATACATTCAAAAGGAGATGATTATGAAAATTTATAGATTATTTTCTACGACACTTATCCTGACGATAATGACCTGCATTGTTTATGGGAAAACCACCAACATCGTATGGGAAGCGGAAACGGCGAAGATTGAGACAGGAAATAGTTTTCGGACAGAAAGATATCTAAAAGACCCCAGCGGCAAGATATCCGGCAACCCAGATAGAAATGTGTTGATTACTCGCTCATTGTCAGAAGGCAGAAAATTAGAACCAGATGCCGCGACGTATAAAATTAACATCCCGAAATCCGGGATATACTATCTTCATGTAAGAGTTTTATGGGGCGATATAGGTCCTGAATTTCGTTATTCAAATTCGTTAGGTATTAAAATATCTACACATAAAGGTGCGCTACGGAAAGTTAGCAGTTCGACATACGATACCATGCACTGGTGTCCCATGTATGAATCTGTGGGTATGATAAAACCTTTACAATTTAAAAAAGGGGAAGTGACTATTACTCTAATTGCACTTGTAAAAAATACAAAAGTTGATCAGCTTTTATTAACTACTGATAAAAAAATGAAGCCGCAAGGTATTTACAAAGCAACACCAGGTGCTGTCCATATTGAGCCAGTAACAACCATCGTCTGGGAAGCTGAAACGGCAAAAATTGAAACTGGAAAAAGCTTTCGGGTTGAAAAATATAAAAAAGACCCTAGTGGTAAAATATCTGGAGATCAACAAAAAAATGTGTTGGCAATCCCCATATTGCAGGAAGATGAGAAATTACAATCAGATAGCGCGTCATATCAAATCAACATACCTAAAGATGGAATATATTATTTACATACTCGAGTGTTATTGGCATTTTTTTATGGTGGGAGTAGAGGTTTAAATGTTAAAATATCAGCATATAACAGTGCGCGATGGAAAGTAACCAGCAGCACATATGATACTTTGCACTGGTGTCCGTTGTATGAATCTTCAGGGGTTTTAAAACCATTACAATTAAAAAAAGGAGTGGTAACTATTACCCTGGTTGCAGTTGAAAGTGGAGTAAAAGTTGATCAGTTATTGTTAACAACTGACAAATACTTTAACCCGACTGGAATATTTAATGCTACACCAAATGCTGTTATAAAATAATAGTCTGATAAATATTAGATTTGTCCATCAATAAATCCATTGACATTTTTGATAGAAAAGTTACAATATTGATGATGGTTCATTCTGATGGAATGATTATAATAATGCGAATTAATCGGAGGATATTTATATGGGTAGAAAATTCGGTTTTTCATTCTCGGCACGTCGCGCCTTGGGAATCTCGTCGGCACTGTCAAAGATAGCCCGTACAACTGGCATCCCTACCTCGCGCGGTGGTATGGAACGCAAAATAGGTCGCACTGTAATGGGTGGCTGCGCAGGTAGAATTATGATGATTTTTATGGTTGTGAGTGTAATTGTCGGGGTTGTTTACTGGGTGGTGTGAGAAGAAATTTAGTCAGTTTGCAATCAAACTCAAACTAAAAGCCAGAAGATATCTGTCCCATCGGTTTTTGTAAAAGCCTCTATTTATCCTTTTTACAGTTAAAAATTATTAAAAACAGGACTTTTCAATTATTAACATCGTTAAATGATGTAGCCACCGTTTGGAACAGGGTCGCAGCCCGGCGGATTTTCGACAATGCATCATTATTACCACTTGCCAATCTGTAGATTGGCGTTCCCAGGAAGTTATATTTGCAGTAAATCGAGCCGGACTTGCGTCCCTTTCCATACGGTGACTAAATTTAACAACTTGTTTTATTGTCATCAACTTCATCCATCCTTCATAATTCCAAAAAAAAGCGGTATAATTAGCGCGGGGAAAATATATGTTTGATTGGTTAAAACCTGAGCATACTGTGGCGGCTTCGATTGTTATCAGCCTCCTGTCTTATTTTCTGTCATTAAGGTTGCCTATTTATGCGCAAGCTCGAATGTTGCGTACGGCCGCACTTTACTTGATTGGATGTTCTACTGTGTATGGGTGGGCGATGACCGATTCGTTAAAATTTGGTTTTTATACCTTTTCCTGCGGTTATTTACCGATATTTATTTATATTATCTGGAACTATTTTAAAGACCATGCCGGAATAGGCAGTGTAATTGATAATAAAGTAACACCGGCAAATTTCCAGTTTAATACAAAAAAACAGACCCCTAAAAGTGCTATAAATGATGCGGTAAGTGAAGTACAGGCTGAAACAGTTGCGGAACCACCCGTCGATGATACGACTAAAGATACAGGAGAATAGTTGAAATGCGTGTGCCTATAACATGGCTGAAAGAATTGACCCCGTGCGAATGGGAAGCTAAACAGATAGCAGAGCGGCTAACTATGGCCGGTTTTGAAGTAGAAGAAATTCATGATGTAGATGGCGAAATGGTGCTGGATTTAAAAGTCACCAGCAACCGCGGCGATGCACTGAGTCTGATCGGGATTGCCCGGGAAGTTGCAGCATTAAGCGGTAAAAAAGTCGTTAAACCGACAATTACCGTTAATGAATCCGGTAAAGATGTAAATGAACTGGCATCTGTCGAAGTGATAGACCCGGAATGGTGCCCGCGTTACGCCGCCCGTGTAATATCCGGCGTAAAAATTGCTCCGTCGCCGGAGTGGGTACAAAAAAGATTAATTGAGGCTGGCATACGTCCTATCAGTAATGTTGTAGACGTAACTAATTACGTCATGCTGGAGATGGGACAACCGCTGCACGCATTTGATTTAAATAAATTAACCGGACAAAAAATCATCGTTCGTCGCGCAGTTGCTGATGAACCATTCACCACCCTTGATGGTATCGAACGCAAACTAACCGAACGCATGTTGGTAATCGCCGATGCCGCCCATCCGGTGGCTCTTGCGGGTATCATGGGCGGGCAGGAAAGCGAAGTGACCGACGATACCGTGAATATACTGATTGAATCCGCGAATTTTGACCGCACTTGCATACGAAAAACCGCGCGCGCAAATATATTATCCACTGAATCATCTTACCGTTTTGAACGCATAGTCGACCCGGCGAACGCGGTAAATGCCGTCAATCGAGCCGCCCAGTTAATGAAAGAATGGGCTGGTGGCGATATTGCCGCCGGTGTAATTGATGTATGTGCGCCATTGCCAGTGTTGCGTACCATCACCGTTCGTCCGGCAAGGGTGAATAAGGTGTTAGGGACTGATATTTCGCGAATAGATATGCAAAAAGTATTTGACGCATTAGATATCGAATATACCTTGAATGGCGATGACATGCTGGTAGATGTCCCCACTTTCCGCCCCGACCTGGTGGAAGAGATGGATATGATTGAAGAGATAGCCCGTATTTATGGCTACGAGCATGTCCCCACCACGGTACCGGGTAAAATAGTCAAGGCTGGCAGATTGGCACCGGAAATGGCGTTTGAAAATCGCCTTCGCGAGATTTTAACATCCGCCGGTTTATATGAAGGTTTGTCATACAGTCTGATAGATTACCGCACCCTGGACGCGATGCTGTTGGCTGATGATACTGATGAAAAGAAAGAAATTGTGCCACTGCGCAACCCGAAATCAGAGGAATATTCACACCTGCGCCCATCCATGATGCCCAGCATGTTGGAATCGCTGAAAAATAATGCCCGTCGTTCGTTAAATGATGTGCAATTATTCGAGGTTGGACGCATTTTCCGCAATACCGGCGGTGGTCTGCGTTTTAATTACAACAATCTTGATCGCACCGTGAATGGCGACATCCGGGTACAGGATGGTCATTTGATTCCGTTGGAAAAACGCGCAGTTGGCATTGCGATAATGGGACGACCATGGACCAGCAGATGGGGTGGCGGCGATACAGCGGTTGATTTTTTCTGGCTAAAAGGCATCATTGAAGGCTTGGTAGCCGGACTACAAATTTCCGGTGTTGAATACTTTCCTGTAACTCACCCTACTCTCCATCCCGGACGCACTGCTGAAGTGGTGAAAGATGGTGTGAGACTGGCATTAATCGGTGAAGTTCATCCGCGGGCAGCCGCAAACTTTGACCTTCCCGGTCGCGCATATATTGCTGAGATTGATGTCGAAGCATTGATGGATTTTGCAGGGGAAGATACCGCACGACCAAATCTGTCGCGATTTCAGGCGGTTGACCGCGATATCGCGTTTCTGGTGGCAACGAATAAACCTGCCAGCGAAATTACTGCTGTCATAAACGCAGCCGGTGGCGAGTTCCGCGAATCTTCAGCTTTATTTGACCTCTATCAGGGCAAAAATATCCCCGAATGTCAGCGCAGCCTGGCGTACCGAATAACTTTCCGCGCCGATGGCCGCACATTGGAAGATAAAGAAGTCGACGCCGCCATGACCGATATCCGCGCTGCGCTTACTGCTGCCGGGGCAACATTACGGTAGGGGTTTGGGATTAGCGTCAGGACCACCCCCTGTCCAAAGCTGTTGTGGTCACTGAAAAGATGCAGTCAAATGGGAGGGAAGTTGTACCCAACTTCCCCGCCGAACCGTGATAATGATGTAGATAAACGTAACAACGACAGTTTTCTTTTAAGTGGTGTTGTGTTTTGATAACCTTATTTTGTCGTTTTAACCGGTTCGTCTATATGCTAAAGACTCTGTCGGGGAAGTTGGGTACAACTTCCCTCCCATGAAAAGCCTGTTAATGAAATTATGACTTTTTTTGTTCAAATTTGATTGCTAACTGACTAACACCTTAATATTGCGGTTAATCACCGCGTTAGGATGATGATGAATACAAAACCACTGACTATCGGGGTGTTCGACTCTGGCGTCGGCGGACTTACCGTTGCGCGAGAATTAATACATACCATGCCATACGCCAAACTGATCTACCTTGGCGATACTGCGCATGTGCCGTATGGACCCCGTCCGTTAGAAGAAGTTAAAGGTTTCGCGTTGGAGATAATCGAGTTTTTATTTTCACAGAATGCCGATGCTGTAATTATGGGATGCAACATGTCTGCCGCCAGCGGTGCGGGAGATGCAGCAGCATCGCTTTTCCCAAAACCAGTGTTAGGAGTTGTACTGCCAGGATCTATGGCGGCCAGCAAAATTACCAAAAACCAGCGGGTTGGTGTAATTGCTACCATGGGTACAGCCAATAGCGGCATTTATCAGAATACCCTTGAAAAATTAGGTGAAGAAGCATTTGTAATTGGATGTCCAAAGTTTGTCCCACTGGTAGAAAGCGGTAATTTCAACGGACCAGAGGTAGATGCTGCGGTAGTAGAATATCTGACGCCATTATGCGATGCAGGTGTAGATACCCTGATATTCGGTTGTACCCATTACCCATTTCTCCGCGAAGCAATTGCGGCATTCATGGGTGATAGTGTAGAACTGATTGACCCGGCGATATTCACGGTAGAAAAACTTCAACACATGTTCAATACAGAATCAAATGTAATTGTTCCCCTTGATGAACACCTTTTTTATTCCAGCGGCGACCCGCAAAGCCTGCGTCGTGAAGGTGAAAAACTG
This sequence comes from Armatimonadota bacterium, assembly GCA_044344305.1. GTDB lineage: Bacteria > Armatimonadota > Hebobacteria > CAIYQO01 > CAIYQO01 > JBAXQQ01. The sequence goes on along the minus strand of JBIJDE010000071.1, from coordinate 228 downwards.
CTGGGATTACCAATGGTGAATGTTCATCATGTTGATGTGCCGAAGTAGAAATTAGAAAATAAAATTGATAATTAAAAATTAATCAGGCTCTTGCAAAACCTATTTTTTTAAATGTTTAGGTTTCAGGTTTGTGGTAGGCGAAAACCACCCCGACCTTCGGCCACCCCTCCTTGGCAAGGAGGGGAGTTTAACATGAAGGCTTTGCTTATTAAAGCAACCAATATTTTA
>JBIJDE010000452.1:0-4308 GCA_044344305.1 Armatimonadota bacterium | reverse complement strand
AAATATGCTGAATCTATTTCTGTGCCAGTAATTATTGTTAATGATGACATGATAATATTATACGCTAATGAAAAAACATTGAAGTTTGTAAATAAGACCTTGCCAGAGATTTATGGTAAACCATGCGGTGACGTTTTTCAATGCTATTATGCATTGCCTTATGGTGGCGGGTGTGGCCGTACTGTTCATTGTACAGGTTGCATAATTAGTAAAGCTGTTAAAAATGCTATACACGATAGCAAAATGCATATTCAAACCCCAGCGTTATTTACTCAAAAAAATATTGACGGCTCAACAGATTACATAATGATGGTATCAACAGAAAAGGCCAGCGAAGTTGCAATGTTGCGGATAGATAAGATTATTCCTTTTTGCATGTAAAAAATAAGAAAAATTGAGTTTTTCCGATATCCTTAGGGGATTTTAGTTATATATACCAATATATAACCCATCATAATAGTGTAATTTCCCGATAGCAAATAATGCGAATGAGTAATAAAATGATAGTGGTCTATAAATGGTAGGATAAATTTATGTATAGCAATATTAGTAAAGAGCATGATACTGAATGTTCCTGGTGTAACAACAAACTACCCATTGGTATAATTGCTGACGAGAGAATATCTTCAGGATTATGTGATGATTGTGTTACCAGTGCAGATTTTCGTTTAGGATTCCCATTAGAAAAATATTCAGAATCTATCGATGTGCCAGTAGTTATCGTTAATGATGACATGATGATACTATATGCTAATGAAAAAACATTGAAGTTTGTAAATAAAACCTTGTCAGATATTTACGGTAAATTATATGGTGACATTTTTCAATGCAATTACGCTTCATCTAACGGTGGGTGTGGGCGCACTGTTCATTGTGGTAGTTGCACAGTAAATAAGGCTGTTAAAAATACTATACACGATAGTAAAATGCATATACAAACCCCCGCATTATTAACGCAAAAAAATATTAACGGACCAATAGATTATATAATGATGGTATCCACAGAAAAAGCCAGCGAAGTTGCAATGTTGCGGATAGATAAGATTATCCCTTTTTGCATGTAAATATAAACATATCATGACAGTTGATAATTTGACTGATACTCATTACGAATTAACGAACGCATCACTGATATCCAGTGAAAAGGTACATCATAATGAATGAAATAATGGTAGCGTGTTCAATACTGATTTTTTTGATAATAGTCGGTGTAGTTTTTTCAGCAGAGTTTTTAAAAGGTTTACAGATAGCCATACACCCATGGGTTATGTTATTTAATGAAATAAAAAACAGAGACGAAGATGCACTATTAATATATGGCGCTGTAGCAACTGTTATGCCTGATGTTTATAAATCAACCGGTGATTTAAAAGATGATTCTATTCATGACAGGACTTTCGCTTTGTCAGATAAATCTGCTTAAAAATGGTCACTGAGCTTTTCGAAGTGACCTTAAGCGAAAGTCCTATCATAATTAATCACGTATGTATATAGAGTTTTCGAATAGTGGTCAATTTACATTTCTGTCCAAAGGAAAGGTTTGTAATAAAGGGAATGATATGACGGTTATAGAACTAATTAATTATCACAACTAAATTGCACGGGTTTAATCGTGTCGGATATCTGTCGCAATAGCGATTATTGCTATTATTGCGATTTGAGATTCTGTTAGACACTTGATTTTTTAATAGGACTTTCGCTTAAAGGTCACTTCGACAGGCTCAGCGACCATTTTTAAGAAGATTTCCCATGTAAAGCGAAAGCCCTGTTTAAAATTCAATTAACTATAGTCGTATTTAAATTTTAACGAGAAATTTTATGGAATGGTACTGGCACCCATACATTCAAATACCTGTACTCGCTACTGGCATATTAGAGTTATTTCTTATATGGCGTTTGTGGCATCAACATCGATCCCCAGTTGTTTCTTCCGTCATTATTCTTATGTTTTCCAGTGTTATATGGACTGTTGGCGTAGCAGTTGAATTTGGTTTCCATGACCTTTCTCACTGCTATCTGGCAACGGTGATACAGTATCCCGGCATCGCAACACTCCCCACCTTCTTGCTTATTTTCATGTTACGCTACCTGGGTTATACTCAAATAACAAAAAAACGCACAGTTGCATTGCTCATGGTAATGCCCATAGCTAATTTTATTTTCATGTTTACCAATTGGTTGGGGTTGCATAAACTGATGTATGCGGATGTGCGAATGGCCATGTTGCCTATTGGTGTTCCAATGTTTCAAGTCGTTTATGGCCCATTGATGTGGGTATTCATCTGTTATCAATATGCTGTAATGATTTTAATCATATTTCTGGCAGTAAAGGCTATAATGATTTCGCTGGAATATTACCGTAAATATTTATGGGTATTTATCGGCGTTATCATAATTCCATTTGCAGTGAATATCGCCTATACATTACACTTGCCGCCTTTTTATTATTTCGATATGACCCCTTTTACTTTTGGGATATTTGTTATTGCTATCGGCTGGGGAATGTTGCGAATACAATTTCACATGATTAAGCCGGTTAGCTGGCAGATGGTGGATGAAAAATATTTAGATGGCATTGTGATTTTAAATTCTCATATGCAGATAGTGAAGGTAAACCCGCTGGCACTGCAATTATTAGGATGTTCAGAAGATGACCTGATAAAAAAAGGTTGGGAAAATAGCGCGCCGGCCTGGATGCTATATCAGAAAAACGATGATTATCCACCGGCACAACAGATTGAGGTTGGAAACAGATTATACCGCGTTACATATTTCGCCATGAAACCAGATAACGGGATGATGATTGTCATTCGCGACATTACGGCAGAATGGAAGTTGGGTGAGGAACGCGCACGCCAGTCAATGCTTAAATACCTGCATGATGAAATAGGGCAATCGCTGACAGCATGCCAACTGCACCTGGCAAGTCTTTCAAGTAAAATTACAGACCCCGATCAGGTGAAAAAGCTGAATTTGCTTGAGAAATCGTTGGGTAGCACCCATCAGCAACTTCGCTCTTTGACGCTTGACTTGATGGCTCCGGTAGATATCAATAAGGGATTAGTAAATATGTTGAAATGGCTGGCAGATTATATGACGCGCACTTTCAATATCCAGATTAAAGTCGATTCAAAATATGACGCCATGGTGAATGATCTTCAACTATTCAATCTAATTTTCAGAGGAACTCGTGAATTTCTATTTAACGCTATAAAACATGCCGTGGCTGATTCAATTGTTGTCCATCTTGAACAAGTAGATGTAGAGTTCCATATAGTAGTGCTGGATAATGGAAAACAACCTTTATCTGTTAATGTTGAAACAGGTAGAGAACACGCAGGATACGGTTTGCCAAGTCTTCGTACCGCCATTGCAGAATATGGAGGAAGAATTGAATTGGAATCATTGCCCCAATTTGGGACACGTGCTGCCATGGTACTTCCTATCAGTTTAATAAATCATATAAGTGAGGAAATATAAGATGCCTTTATCTGTTTATATAGTCGATGATCACGACCTGCTACGCGATGGCTTATGTTCACTGCTGACAAGCCAGGACTATACCATTATAGGCGATGCTGGCGATGGTATTACCGCTTTGCAGGAAATGCGCCGGTTAAAACCAGATATAGCAATCATTGATATTAATTTGCCGATGATGAATGGCATAGAACTTACCAGGCAGATTAGTAAAATGCAACCAGAAATGTATATTATAGGTGTCTCTATGCATGTTGAAAAGTCGATTATTATTGAGATGATGCAGGCCGGCGCACGTGGGTATATTGTAAAATCTGCTGCGGCAAAGGAATTATTCGATGCGATAACCGCAGTAGTACAGGGAAGAATATATTTAAGCAATAGTATTACATCTGAAGTTCTCAAGGATCTTATTGTCCGTCCTGGAACACAAATTACTGGTTCACCATGCCATGTGCTTTCCGCTACTGAACGACAGATCATACAATTAATTTCTGAGGGATATAGCTCCAAAATGATATCAGAAATAATAGAAATATCCATACGTACCCTTGAATCACAACGTGCACGTATTATGGAAAAGCTAAAACTCGACAGTGTAGTAGCATTAACGAAATATGCCCTTCGCGAGGGATTGACGACAATGATTAAAAAATCGTAAAATAATGCGGTCGTCGTAGAGACGCAAGGCCTTGCGTCTGTACATTTCAAACACTGGGACCGCAGGCTTCCAGCCTGCTCCCCGGTAACAACTTTAGTGGCGATTGATAAATAGATGGTGAACCTTTAAATTTAATAAAACTTTTTTCCTGGTGGCAGCAGTACTAC
>JBIJDE010000451.1:0-4331 GCA_044344305.1 Armatimonadota bacterium | reverse complement strand
GTACATTACCAATATGACCCTGTACAAACTGTTAAAACCAGTGTGCATGGGGCGATTAATATGTTAGGTCTGGCAAAACGAGTAAGAGCGAGAATTCTGCAGGCATCAACTTCCGAAGTTTATGGCGACCCGCAGATACACCCGCAGGTAGAAGAATATTGGGGAAATGTAAATCCTATCGGCGTCAGGTCATGTTATGATGAAGGAAAAAGATGTGCAGAAACTTTATTTTTTGATTATCATCGACAGCATAAAGTAGATATCAAGGTAGTTCGCATCTTCAATACTTATGGACCAAGAATGCATCCTAACGACGGTCGGGTGGTATCAAACTTTATCATGCAGGCTTTACGCGGCGACGATATTACCATCTATGGCGATGGCCAGCAAACACGTTCATTCTGTTACGTCAGCGACCTGGTAGAGGGCTTTATCCGCATGATGGATACCCCTGATGATATTACCGGACCGATAAATCTTGGCAACCCCGGCGAATTCACTATGTTGGAATTAGCTGAATTAGTTTTACAATTAACAAAATCATCATCAACATTGGTCTACAAACCATTGCCAAGTGATGACCCCACACGCCGTAAACCCGATATATCAAAGGCGAAAACAACATTAGGATGGTCCCCTACTGTGCCATTACGTGAGGGATTAGAAAAGACAATTGATTTCTTCAAGTCAATATCAATAGATTAAATGTCAAAACAAAAAGTTACTTTTGGAATATTTAGCGATTTACATTACGCCAATGAAGATGATGGAGATAGATTAAAATCGCTGTCATTACAAAAATTAACTAATGCAATAGATTTTTTCACAAAATCAAATGTAGATTTTATCATAAATCTTGGGGATACCATTGATTTAGCAGAATCAATTGATGCTGAAAGAAAGTTGTGTAAAGAAATTAATGATACAGTCAGCACAATAAATGTTCCGGTATATCATGTTATTGGCAATCATGATGTAGCAATGTTTAATAAACAAGAATTTTTACATGAAATGAATATGCAAAATGCATATTATTCATTTACCTGCAAAGGATTGAATTTTTCTGTTTTAGATGGCAATTGCCACGAGGACGGCAGCGATTTCAGCAAAAATAATTTCTCATGGGATGAAGCATGGATTTCAAAGAAACAATTGGATTGGCTCAAAAACGAATTGTTAATTAACAAAGAGCCGACAATAATATTTTGTCATGAGCGTTTAGATGGCTATATTTATGATCCGATTCATAATCCGCATGTTATTCAAAATTATCTTGATGTAAATGTAATAATAGAAAAATCAGATAATATTATTGCGGTATTCTCAGGCCATGAGCACACTGGAAACATATCATATATTGATAGCATACCATATATTACTTGTCCCGCAATGGTAGTTGGCGAGACACCAGCATATGCGATTGTTAAAATTTTCGACGATAATAGTATTGCTATCTCAGGCGTAGGACGATTCCCAAGTATAAAATAGATTAAAATTCTGAAAAACAGAGATATCTTAAAGGAGATATAATGATTTATAAGACTCACAAATCAACAGGTATTGAGTTATCTGCCTTAGGTTTTGGTGGAATGCGATTCGGTAATCCTGATGATCCCGAAACATGCGCCGCGTTAGTTAAGGCAGCTTATGATGCAGGTATTAATTATTTTGACACTGCTATTGGGTATGGTAAATCCGAGGAATTATTTGGTGTAGCATTAAAAGAAATGTTGAAAACACGGAAAGAAAAACCGTTCTATGTATCATCAAAAACATTTGCCGGTACTCCTGATGATTTGCGTAGAGATATCGACACATCATTAACCAGAATGGGTCTGGATTATATTGATTTTTATCATTTCTGGTGCCTGATGTCACCTGAAGCATATGAAACTCGCAAACCTATTTTAAAAGAATTTGAAAAATTGAAAGATGAAGGATTAATTAAACACCTTTGCGTATCAACACATATGAGTGGAAATGATATCGGCGATATGTTGAATGATTATCCTTTCGAATCTATTTTACTCGGTTATTCACCTATGAACTTTAATTACAGAGAAATTGGCTTACAGGCCGCAGCAGACAAAAATATGGGTGTGGTAGTAATGAATCCATTAGGTGGTGGAATCATTCCACAACATCCTGAACGCTTCTCATTCTTGAAGACTACCGAAAATGAGACTGTTGTTGAAGCGGCAATACGATTCTTGATTAATGACGATAGAATCACCGTAACATTGGTTGGATTCAGCAATGAAGAACAGCTTAAAGAAGCTATTAACGCTGTTGAAGGTTATAAACCAATTGCTGGTGAACGCATAGAAGAAATGCGAAAGTCAATGACAGACTCTTTCGACCACATGTGTACTGGATGCCAATATTGCGACCATTGCCCGGAAGGATTACCTGTACCGAAATTAATGGATTCTTACAACCAATACATGTTGTCAAACAATAAACAGGACATCAGTAATAGAATGAATTGGCATTGGGGAGTAAATAATAAAGACAAGGCATTTTTCGATCAATGTACACAATGCGGTTCGTGCGAAGCAGCCTGCACACAACATCTGCCAATTATCTCACGTATTAAAGAAATGGGTGAAATTGCAGAAGAATCCCAGAATAAATAAGTCTTTAATATTTCGTTATTCCGGCCTTGCCATTCTAATATACAATGGCAAGGCTTTATAATTGATAAATTTATAATTTACGCAGGATATTCACAGCTTATAGCAGAATATTTAATTCCAAGGGGAATATAACATGACATGGTGGCAAACTTTTTGGTCTCATGCAAATACCAGCGATGAATTTTTCTTTCGTAATATAATATTAGCATTACTTTTCGTTATCTTTATTGTGACATTGCACTTTTCATCACCTACAGTAAAAAAATGGGTGATTATTGCACTTACATTCATAGCAGGATTATTTTTCACCTTAGAGTTCTTCTTGCCACCTCATAATTTACCAAATAATTCAAAGGGAAACATTATTACTCCCTGGGTAGAACCAGCTTCAAACTTTATTATGTTCTCAACTATGTGGATGCTTGGTTTAGGGATAATCAGCCTTGTGAAAGTTCATATTCAAAAAATCATTACTAAAAATAAAGAGTCTATCAACAGTTATGCTTTTTTTGCGGCATTATTAGCAATGTTGATAACTGGTTTTGTAAGTAATATTGGAAAAAATGATGGTACAGCAACCATTACCTATAACGCGTTATACAAAATATTAGTAAATCTCGATTCAGCTATGTTTGCATTACTTGCATTTTATATCACATCTGCTGCATATCGAGCGTTTCGAATTCGTACTGCTGAATCAGCGTTATTAATGGTTTCCGCCTTAATTATCATGATTTCTCTTGTTTCATTAGGTGCGAAGATCATGCCTGGCGTTCCACTTGAATCCATGCAACAATTTCTTTTTAAATATGTTAATATGTCAGCACTTCGCGCTATTACCATCGGGGTTGCAGTTGGAGCATTAGCAATGTCAATGCGTATTTGGCTCAGTTTAGAGCGTGGCTCTTTCTTCTCAAAGGAGCAATAACTGATGAAATTTTGGTTAATGATTCAACAAATTGACAGACGCTGGGTATATATTGCACTTGCTATTATGTTGATATTCTCACTTAATAGCAGTTTTATCGAAAAACCATCACTACCAGGAGCACAGGCTCAGCAATTATATGATGAAATAGAAAATCTTCCGAAAGATAAGCTTGTATTCATAAGTGTTACCTTTGCCAGTAGCACACTGCCGGAGAATGGTAACCAAATGCGGGCTATTATTCGCCATTTAGCATTAAAAAAACAACCTTATGCGATTATTTCATTTGAACAACAAGGTGCAAAAAATGCCAGTATCATTGGCCAGGATGTTGCAACCCAATATCATTTGGAATATGGCAAAGATTATATTGATATGGGTTATAATATTCGTACTCTTGCCTTTATATTCTCGTTTTTAGATGATATTAATAAAACTATCAAGGTTGACGCTCTAAATAATAAACCTATCAAAGATTACCCGATAATGAAAAATATTAAAGGATTAAAAGATAGCAATATAGGAATGTTAATTGAATTCACTGCGTCTGCATCGTTAGGTGACTGGGTACAATTTGTACAGCCGAAAACTAACCCACCGCTAAAAATTGGTTACGCTTGCACTAACGTAATGTCATCTGATGGTTTTCCATTACTTGATTCAAAACAGATATGCGGTATGTTAATAGGACTAAAAGGCGCATCTGATTATGAATATTTAGTTGATAAAAAGGAAGCTGCGGTAACTAAATATAGATATGACCCACG
>JBIJDE010000449.1:0-4339 GCA_044344305.1 Armatimonadota bacterium | reverse complement strand
GGGAAAAAGCCATCCATACACAAATAAAGAAATCAAAAGGCATATAAAATATTATGCCTCTGTTTTCAACTCCTTTTGTTACCTCACCCATACCGGTATCAGTAAAGGTACTATGCGCCATTTGCCAATCAGGCAACGCTTTTTGTATTTCTGGCCATACTGCCCTGGCAGCGATAGTCTCGCCGACAGATACTGCATGCAACCAAAATAACGGCACATCTTTTGCATCCTTACGTTTTGGGATAAACCCAAATCGTTGCCATGTACCTTTGATTATATTATGGCGAGTTAAAGCATTTATCAGATATACGATAAATAAAACAGGACTAAAAATTAGTGACAATAAGTTGTAGAGAAAATATAAAAACATTAACGCGGGAAAGTATAGCATTTTCTACCTTATTTAACAAAAATCTAACGTGACTATTTTAAAATATTAATGATAATTTTTTGTAAAATAATTAATCATTAATATTTTTTCAAAAATTTTATGATTATTCATTATCGATATTTGATATAATTGATATAATTAATACATGATTTCAAACAAGTTAAAGCATATATTGCATTTCCCGGGTATCTATAGATGTTTCACCACATTAATTTCAAAAAATTGCGGATACAGGTTGGTTAATGAAATTATTAAACCATCTGGGGATGAATCTATTTTAGATATCGGATGCGGTCCGGCCGACATCGCAGCATTTTTATCACCATCAGTGAAATACACCGGATTTGATATCAGTCATGAATATATTGCAGCAGCTAAAAAGCGATTTGGCAATCGTGGAAATTTCATATGCGCACCTGTCAGTTCATTCTCGGTTGTAAATAGTTTTGATATAGTAATAGCCATCGGTGTTTTACACCATTTAGATGATGATGAAGCGCAAAGATTATGTTCTCTGGCAAAATTGGCATTAAAACCAGGTGGTAGATTTATCACCATGGATGGATGTTATGAAGAAAACCAGAACCCGGTAGCACATTGGCTGTTAAAAAACGACCGAGGTGGAAATATCCGAACAAAAGATAAATATATAGAAATAGCACAAAAGAGCTTCCCGGATGTCTCCGCAGAAATAATGCATGATATGTTAAGACTTCCCTACTCACATTGTATAATGCAGGCTAACAAAACTTCATAAATCTGATTCAATCTAAAGGGAATAATTAATAATCAACGAAATAGTCATCAGTTATTCAATAAATGCGGAGATGACTCAATGTCTGATAAAACTTTAAATCTATACATATCGCCAATTGGAAACGATAACTGGTCCGGTATGGTAGACACCCCTTTAGCTGATGAATCAGATGGCCCATTAGCTACTTTAGCCGCGGCACGCAACGTTATTAGAAGATATAAATCAAATAATAACGGGTTAGACATACCGGTTACAGTGCAGATTGCTAACGGATTTTATGAGCTAACAGAAACCGTTTGTTTTTCCCCACAGGACAGCGGCACAAAAATATATCCTATACGATATATTGCCGCACCCGGTGCGAAACCGGTAATCAGCGGTGGAAAACAGATAACAGGCTGGACAGAAACAAAACATAATAATTTACGATGTTGGGTTGTCGAATTACCAGAAGTCACAGAAAGCGACTGGAACTTCACACGTTTATATGTAAACTCCGAACCGCGTCAGCGAACACGCTTGCCCAAAGATGGATTCTATCACTTTACCGGAGTAGATGGTTTTAAAGATACTGGTTTTAGTTGGTGTAAGGGACCTGATCGTGCTAATTTTTCTCCCGGTGATATTCAGCAATGGCACAATTGGGAAGATGCGGAACTAATTTCTTATCAACTTTGGTTTGATACCCATCATCGATTTAAATCAATTATTGAATCTGAATCTACAGTCCATTTCCACACAAAAAGTCTGGGCAGCCTGCGCGACGAACGCGGTGATTTTGCACGCTACTATGTTGAAAATATATTTGAAGCTCTCGACACACCCGGTCAATGGTATCTCGATAGAGTTACCGGAAAACTATACTATCTACCATTGCAGGATGAAAAGTTGGGAGAAACAACTATCGTTGCACCAAGATTGACTGAAATATTACGTATTCAGGGAGACGACAATCAGCGAGTTAGGCATCTGCATTTTGAAAATATCACCTTTGCCCACCAACATTGGCAATTGCCATTAGATTGTCCCGGCTATATTCAGGCGGCATTCGGAGTTCCCGGTGCGCTGATACTTGCAGGTGCTGAATCGTGTGTATTTTACGGTTGTACCATTGCCCATGTTAACGGTTATGGTATAGAACTATTGGCTGGCAGTACTGAAAATATTATCGCCGCCTGCGGTATTCATGATACTGGTGGCGGCGGTGTCAAAATTGGTCATGAAGAACTTGTTCCTCACGAATCTCCGGTTGGAGAACGAATGACTGGTGACTACCCGGCGAGTGCCACAACTATTATCGACTGTACTATTCGCGATTGTGGACACATCTTTCCAAGTGCAATTGGTATTTGGGTGGGAAATAGTGGTTGGAATCGACTGATTCATAACCACATATTCAACTGCAACTACACCGGCATTTCATGTGGATGGACATGGGGATATGCACCAACTCGTACCGTATGCAATTTAATTGAATACAATCATATTCACCATATCAACCATAATGAAATACTCAGCGATAATGGCGGTATTTATACCCTTGGCCAACAACCCGGCACGATCTTGCGTGGCAATGTTATACATGACATTTCCTGTTATGGTTATGGGGCATGGGGTATATATCCTGACGAAGGCAGCTCGGAAATGCTAATCGAAAAAAACCTGGTATACGGAACCAAGAAAGCATCTTATTCCACCCATTATGGTCGTGATTGTATTGTCCAAAACAATATATTCGCACTCAGTAAAAATGACCATATCTGCCTGGGCAAACGTGAATTGCATCGCTCTACCATATTTCGGAACAACATTATCGTTACTGCCAATGGCCGTATTAACGGCGGTGGATGGGATACCGGACATTATACAACAGAAAACAATCTATTCTGGTCACTCAATGGAACCCCTATATCTTTTAATGAGAAATCATTAAAAACTTTACAGACTAATGGCCAGAATATCGGTTCAATTATTACCGACCCACTATTCTCCGATTCTATAGGAGGAGATTTCTCATTGCGACCGGATTCTCCGGCAATACAACTTGGATTTACCCCATTTGACTGGCGTAACGCCGGTATTCGATTAACAGCAGATAAACCATTGAACTTTACCGATTATAAAGAAATATTTACATTACCAGTTATGGATTCATCAGTTGTTCGTACTCAAATCAATTTGGTAACTTTACCTGATGATATACAATCCACCGGTAAAGCCGAATTTGTCGTTAAATTAGTAAACGTGGGACGCGGACAAGGCAATGGCAGCATTAAATTAATAAGTGGACCACAAGGAACTGCTGATAATCCAACTATTAATAAAATAAAATTCAATTTACTCCCCGGTGAAGAATATTCAGAAAAAGTCATTATAGATGTAGCAAAAAACGCGCATCTATTTTGGCTTGATTCAGAACCGGAGGATGCTGTTACTGTACCTGCTCGCGCGCTTATATTTAATAGCGAACTTTGCGAATGGATAGTTGAAGAAGTTAGTGAAATGACAAACCCGCAAAATATCAAAGAAATACTGTCATCAAAACAAATACATACTATCTTAAACGGAGATTCAATAGCAGCAGAAGTCTGGTTAGGTGCTAATGAAGAAAATTTACTATTTACTGCTAATTTCTACGAAAATGAATTAAAACCCAATATTACCCAACCATGGACCGGAACTGGATTTGAAATACTCGCCATGTTACCAATAGATCCAGATGCACCAGTTGACCAGCCACGAGATAAACGCCAACTATTTATCATACCTCAACCAAATGGTGTCGATTGTATGCAGATAAGCGATGGAATAGTACCGGCGACAGAGATAATCAGCCAATCAATACAGATAACAGGTGGTTATGAAATCAGTGCTATTATTCCCTGGCATTTACTCGGATATGAAAATAAGCCGAAAGAAGTTCCCTTTGAATTGATAGTTGATTGTGTAGATAAAACAACTGGAGAAATAATTCAAGTTCCAGTGTTTGATTTACCCAGTGATGGTTGGCGAAAACTTTATGGGAAATTAGCTATCAAGTGAATTGGATAAATTAATTCATTTGTCTGAACCACGATTTTGGGATTAAAAGATTTGTTGATTATGAAATTAAATAATCCATAAATCCTCAAATCCTCAAAATCGTGTTCAGATTAAGACACTACACCACCCCGTCAATCCCCGTCTTCGCC
>JBIJDE010000448.1:0-4340 GCA_044344305.1 Armatimonadota bacterium | reverse complement strand
TGGTAACATCGGTTCCGCCCTTAACGTATGTGATAACATCGCCAGCCCATCCGGTATAGGTGGATGATACTGATCCGTCAGCCTGGCGTTTGTAGATGCCTGGCAGGCGATTTTTGTTGTCCTGTGAGTACATGGTAACAGCCATCGACAGTTGGCGAAGGTTGGATGTACAGGTGGTCTGACGTGCTTTGGCGCGAGCCTTAGCAAAGATCGGGAAGAGGATGCTGGCGAGGATTGCGATAATCGCAATCACTACCAGCAGTTCAATTAAGGTAAAACCTTTTTTGTTGGAATTTCGATTCATGAGAATCTCCTTTTTGTATTTTTCACCATTTTCGATTTGGTGTACCGCTACACATAACTATATTACCCCGAATTAGTATTGTCAACGAAATAATAGCGTAAAAACTAAATCTTAATCTATTCTTAATGTAATCTGGTTTTTCACATTTATTTATAAAAGCGAAAGTCTTTTACTTTCAAGTATCGAAAAAGTCTGATTTAATATGTTACACGCCGATAAGAGTATATTTTTCTATAGTTTCATCTGGTGATGTCACATATTTTATTAAATCTGAATCAGAAAACTCGATAGGTAAAATAGAAAAATAAATTATTACTTTATTATTCTTATATGCATAAATATGAAGTGCGAAATCATCAATAAGAAATGGACGAATATCTAAAATATCTCCCGGAGCATCATCAATACCTAATAAATAAACTTTTGAAAACTGGCTTTCAATAGATTCTATAATATCATTTTTCATTAAATAGTAATTATTTGATGAAAAGTCGAACTCATACAATCCATAGAATTCTACCACTGGAACTTTTTTATAAACTTTTTTCATAATTATGCTCTCAATTCACTACTAACAATTCAGTTGAAAACAAATCTACTCTATTATTGTTCTCATTAGTATCAGATGTATCATCATTTACTTTTGTAGTTTTTCCTTCATCTTCTACTTTTATACCAGTAAAATCAAGATCTTTCAGCATATTTCTGGCTTTTGATAGACTGCCGACATAGTAATAAACAGCAGCAAGTAAGTCCGGAGCATAACTCTTAATTTGATCCGTTTTTAATTCAATTCCGTATTCCTGCATTATATTAAGACGCATCATAACCCTACCGATGGTCCAAGATGTTGTTATTTTAGTAGAATCAGGGTCTACCCCAGCAGCAAGTAAAGCTTTATCCCAGGAATTAAATCGTGTTGTACGGGTTGCAGCCGCTGCAAGTTCAGAATCTAATTTTTGAGCTACATGAGTATAATTGAGATTTTCTTCCCTTTCTATCCAAAATTGAATACGATCAATAACTTTTTCATGATCCCATTGTTTTAAAAGTCTAATTGAATTATAGCATAAACCGGCTTCTTCAATTGCTTTTGACCATTTCCCAAAGTGTCGCTCTCCTGCACGCAATAAGGAACGATTCTCAACAAAAATTGCCTTATAATACAATGGTATATTTTGATTAGCGCGGTTTTTAATCTCTAATACTATTTTCTCTTTTGTCCATAGCTCGCGCTTCTTTGATTTTTTTATTGAGGGATTATTTTCAATGATTTTCAATTCTTTTATGGTTTTTGGCGGTTCTCCAACAACGCTATTTCTAAACTCAGCAAATGATTCAACCCGGCGATAAGTTGCATCAATTATTCCGCGTTGTGTTTCTTTAAATGAAGTGTATCCAACTCCTGCCCCTTCTTCAACACGTAAACGCAATTCTTCTTCAATCGATTCCAAAGACCAACGTTTATATTTCGCTATTAATTCAGGATTTAAGCCCGCAGCTTCTAATGCTTTGTGCCAATCATCAAAGTAATTTAAAGCCGCAGCAGCTAACGAAGGATCCAAAGTTGCAAAGGTGCTTCTCCAGCTAAGGTCATGCCCTTCTTCAGCATGTGCTTGAATAACTGCTATTACACGTTCTTCAGACCACGTTCGATATTTTTTAATATCATCATAATTTAAACCTGTAGCTTCAATAGCGTTGCGCCAACTGCCAAAAGTCCTTACCCCGGCTCTTAACAACGATGGAACACGCTTGAAAGTCGCAAAATAACTTACTTCATTTCCAGCGATAATTTCGCCACGTATTGCAGCAACAACCGTCTCTTCATCCCATATTTTTTCAAACATATTGTCCTTAATTGTTATCTTTGTAATATTTTCTAAGTAAATAATTATATAAATATAGATTTCTATATTTATATAAAATATTCATCCAGATATATCCACTTATTTGATACGAGTAGGAAATTATATAAAGAATTTTATATAAAGTAATTTAATCCAAGTGTACCTTTACACATTGTAGTCTTATTTTATTTTATAGTCTATGGTAATAATTTTTTTATTTTAAATTCATAACTGGTTGCTAACTGAATGATGAATCAATAGGAAATTAAAGATGCTTACATTAACTTAATATGAATTTTGTGGAGTAATGGTTAAAATTTCAGTCATTAAAATTCATTTTTCAAGAAATTGCGTATGTTCAGATGTTTAATACCGTCTTTGCTCATATCGATTTCATCGAGCATTGAAACAATGTATTTTGGATAGTTATCAGCTATTTTATAAAATGGTGCCGTTTCCCGTTGCATTGTATCTTCACTTGCCATAACATATGTTACCTGAATATAGATTTTTTCATTTCGTTTTTCAGCGACAAAATCAACTTCACTACCAGATATTAATCCTACGGTCACTTTGTATCCACGACGTAACAGTTCCATGTAAACGATGTTTTCAAGTGTTTTTTCAATATCTCTTTGATTATTACCATAGATAGCCTCTCGAATTCCATGGTCGGTTAAATAGAATTTTTCTTGAGTTTTAAGTATTTGCCTGCCAATCAAGTTCTGTCTATGTACCTTATGAAATAAATATGCATTTTCACAGGCGTTAATATAGTTGTATATCGTTTCTGGAGCTGTTTTTCTTTGCTCATTTTTCATGTAATCTGAAATACTTTTTGCTGAGAATGTAGCTCCAATATTTGAAATTACAAATTTTATGATTCTATCCAGCAGGTCAACATCGCGAATATTGTTTCTTTGAATAACATCTTTGAGCATTACTGAATTATAGATGTCAGTTAAGTATTGAAGCGATTCATTTTCGTGGTATCCTAAATTAAAAAGAAATGGCATACCCCCAAATTTTACATATTGAAGGAATATTTCATTTTCACTCATAAGATTATTTTGGCTTTTGTACATATCTATCATCTCATTAAATGAAAATGGATAAATATTAATTTCTACATACCTGCCTGCCAGGTATGTAGCCAATTCTCCTGATAATAGTTTCGCGTTTGATCCTGTTATGTAAATATCAACATCAAAATCGACCATTAGTGAATTTATACACTTTTCCCAGCCATCAACCTCCTGAATTTCATCAAGTAAGATATATGTTTTTTCATTTGATGATTCAATTTTTTCTGATATGTAGTTTTGAAGTACATCAAAACTATTTATTTTGCTGTTTTTTGCGGATTCAAAGTTTAAATAAATGAATTGGTCCGCTGATATACCGGAAGAAATAAGATCATCTTTAATCAATTGCAGCAGAACTGATTTACCGCTTCTGCGCATGCCAGTCAGAACTTTAACAAGATTTTTATTAAAAAATGGTCGTATTTTACTCAGATAGAGTTCTCGTTTTATCATTATAATTCACCTCGCAAACAACAATGTACCTAATTATACAATAGTTATAACTGTAAAACAATGAAAAAATTAAAAGTTTTACAGTTATAACTGTAAATAGTTCACTGGCTGTAACAACTGCCGGGTACAGCCACGAATCCCTATTATCTGTGATTGTTAATTTTTATCTATGTTGGGATTCGAGGCAGTCCCCTACTGCTGCCATTCTTTTTAATAAAACCGGAAACTAAAATGAAAATGAACTTTCAAAATCAAATAAGCTGATAATAAAAAAGTTTGGCTGAACAAGGGGACTGACTTAAATGCGGAAAAGTTAAACCTGTTATAAGTCATAGTGGTTGCCCGCATTTGTGGCTGTACCCGATAGGTGCCAGCGACTTGCCGGGTACAGCCACGAATCCAATTTTTTAGTAATTGTTAATTTTTATGTATTATGGGATTCGAGGCAGTCCCCTACTGCTGCCATTCTTTTTTATAAAACCGGAAACTAAAATGAAAATGAACCTTCAAAATCAAATAAGCTGATAATAAAAAAGTTCGGCTGAACAAGGGGACTGCCTTAAATGCGGAAAAATCAAACCAGTTACAAGTCATAGTGGCAGCCCGCATTTGTGGCTGTACCCGATAGGTGCCAGCGACTTGCCGGGT
>JBIJDE010000447.1:0-4359 GCA_044344305.1 Armatimonadota bacterium | reverse complement strand
CGTATAACTTTTAAATTTAATCAAAATTTCAACCAACATTTCTTTTTTACGTACCGCTAAATTACACCAAAGGGCAGGCAAGATGCCTGCGGTCCAATCTCTGGGAACGCAGGCTTCCAGCCTGCTACCCGGTAACAACTTTAGTGGCGATAGCAAACAAGACATATAACTTTTAAATTTAATCAAAATTTCAACCAACATTTCTTTTTTACGTACCGCTAAATTACACCAAAGGGCAGGCAAGATGCCTGCGGTCCAATCACTGGGAGCGCAGGCTTCCAGCCTGCTCCCCGGTAACAACTTTAGTGGCGATGGCAAAAAAGACGATTTACTTTTAAATTTAATCAAAATTCTAACCAACATTTCTTTTTTACGTACCGCTAAATTACACCAAGGGGCAGGCAAGATGCCTGCGGTCCAAAGCTCCCACCGATAGCTTTTCCTTTACAAACCACTCATCAAATAGTAAAATCATCATTAAACCGGTCGAATTCTCTTTATTCGACTTTATTTTCTTCGGGGGTTGTAATGTTTAAACATCTTTCATCTTTTTGCTGTTTGCTGGCTGGTCTGGCTGTTATGGCGGGTTTGCCAGTTTTGGATACTGCAAAGATTTCTTTAACTGATTCTTTGGCTTTGCCGGGGAAAGTGGCGGCATCGGCGTTGGCTTCAAATGCCGGGATGGAGATTATTGGGTGGTCTACCCCGACAGAAGCTGATAAAGCGGGAGAATTTACCTTGCGGTTTACCGCACCGGTGGAAGGAACCAGCGTCTTTGGATACGAGCCGGGAGCGGTTAGTTATGAAGCTAATGGGCAATGGACTGCGGTACCGGCGGGTGTAAATAACGATTTAAAGTTACAAACAATCGCGTTGCCGGCAGGTGTACCGGCGAATGCGGTTCGATTCAACGTGCCAGCACAATTAAACCGCAATACCAACGGCAAGGCGTCATATAGTTCTGCTATTCCATTTGCTACTATTTTAAATTTCCGCGCAACGAATATCGCGCCACAAGCGTCAGTTGTGGTCAGTTCTGCTGATAAATTAAGCTCTGGATTTCAGCCGATGGGTTGGCTTAACCGGCCCGAAACGTTGGTAGACGGATTTATCAGCGAAAGAAAAAACTTTTTCACCGCTGTTCGTGCTACTGACATATCTTCGGACAACCCGGAGTGGTTCATGCTATGCTGGGATCAGCCGCAATCTATGCGGGCATTAGCAATTATGCGCGGTAGAGATGAAAAGGGAATTGGCACATCAGTAGTAGAAGTTTATAGCGGAGACGGCGACCCGCGATTTGCCACCGGCACTGCCGGGTGGACTGTTGTACCGCAGAAATGGTCGGGTGAAGGCAAATTTCGCCTATTGCAATATATGGATTTCGAGCGCAATATCACTGCCCGCGCGGTGCGAATCCGCGTTATTGGCGGAGGATTACGCCAGGCAAGTTTGGGTGAAATAGCGGTATTCAGCGATCTGGAGAAAAACCCTGCTCCCATCACCACTGCTCGCGAAGGCATGGTTCCCATAGAATTTACCATACCGGATAAAGGCAAAGTAACCATTCAAATACGCGATGACAAAGGCAATGTAATCGCCAACCCGGTTGCCGGTGTGGAATACCCCGCTGGTAAAAATACCGCCTATTGGAATCTGAAAGACGTAAACGGCAAACCGGTATTGCAACCTGGACAATACAATTGGCGCGGTCTGTATGTACCAGGGATTACCGTTACCTATAAATACACCTACTACCCCTACCCGCTGGCGAGTGTCGCCTGGCAAACCCCTGATCGAAAAGGCGGGTGGATGGCCGACCACGAACCGCCACGAACCATCTGCCGATCTGGCGATACCATGTGGCTGGGCGCGTTCGCAGAGGCAGGAGATTCAATAGTTAATACCGATAAGGATGCAAATAAATTATGGGGAATCGATCGTATATGGGTAGCTATCCCACATGAAATATGTTCTGATGGCAATTATTATTATGGATTCTGCGAAGGTGGATGGATAGGCGACAATCAGGCTATTCTGCAAATAGATACAAAAACATACAACAGTCGCAAAATTTTCCAGCGTGAAACCCCGAAAAAGGGAACTGTTGGAGCAGACCCGACAGCAAAAACAGGAATTACCGGTTTTCAGGTAATTGGAAATCTCGCTTTTGTCAGCTTTTCTGCATCAAACGTGGTGCAAATATTTGATATCAGCAAAGGACTGGCGGGACCATGGCGCGGTTTTGGATGGAACATCGCATACCAGCAGTTTGAAGACCAGAAACCGGTATTGTTAAAGGAAATAACTATGCCCACCCCGGGTCGGCTGCGTAAATACGGTGATGACAAAATAGTAACCACCAGCGGCAAAGATATCGTCACTATTGATATAAAAACTTATGAAGTAAAACAACTTATCACCGGCAAACTAACTAACCCGTTGGGATTAGGGGTTGACGATAAGTTAAACCTGTACATTGGCGAAGGCGCACCGATGCATCAGGTGATTGGTTACTCACCAGATGGTAAAGTCATCGCCACCCTGGGCAAGCCGGGACGTCGCGAAATCGGCGCGTTTGATAACGACAATATGGAAGAGCCTTATGGAGTTGAAGTAGGTCCTGATGGTCGTATATGGGTGATGGAACATACGGATTACGTGAAGCGCGTCAGTCTGTGGGATGCCAAAACCGGCAAGTGCGTGAAGGCGGTATATGGACCTACCCAGTACGGTGGCGGTGGATGTATCGACCCGGAAAATGAAAACCGGTTATTTTATAAAGGCATGGAGTTCAAACGCGACCCCAAAACAGGTGCAATAACACCATTAAATATGGTTTACCGTCCAGACAGCACAAAATATTCCACTTTCCTTGATGAAGATTATCCTGATTACGCATTCCGCGCTGAGGGAAAGTTATGGTTCACCAGTTTCATGTGGCCGCACGGACACCCCGATCTGGTGCTGTGGCAATACAAAGGCGACCATGTAATGCCGGTGGCGGCAGTCGGTTCGGTACTCGCTCTGCGCCAGGCATTTGGCGAAGCACCTGTAGCGAAAGGCAGCAAAGAATGGAATGACACAACATTCCTGACGAAATATATCCCGGAATACAAAACCGACCAGCGATTTTTCACATGGACGGATATGAACGATAACGGTAAAGTAGATCCGGCAGAATTGAAGTTCGGCAAACTGGAATTCAACGGACAACTACTAACCGGCGCATCGGCAGCATGGAATTGGCGAATGAATGACAATTTCACAGCCGTTGCCAATGCTGGTAATGGCCGCATAGTATTTTTCACCCCTAACAAGAAACGTTCTCCACAGGGATATCCCATCTACGATGTTCCCACCACTACATTGCCTGGCGGCGATGGTCAGGCGTTAATGCCAGATTCAAAGGGCAACGCAATAGTGCTGGGTGGACCAATGACCAGTGTAGCCCAGGATGGTACAGTACGTTGGAGTTACCGCAACGAATGGCCGGGGCTGCATGCGGGTCACTTAACCACTGCCCGCGGCGATGAACCGGGCGTGCTGATTGCGCCAACCCGTATCTGGGGCATTGTTCCGGTGAATAAATCACTTGGCGAGGTTGTGTCATTCAACTCAAACCTTGGTTGCACCTACTTGATGACGGCCGATGACGGGCTATTTATCGACCGGGTATTCCGTGACCAGCGCGTCGGTATGTTGTGGAACTACCCCACCCCGCCAACACCGGAAGTACTGGCGGAAACCAGCCTGTTTGACGAACATTTTGGCGGAACTCTGCAAAAGGTGCGCGGCAACGACGGCAAAGACCACTATTATTTCGTCTGCGGCAAGAATCATTGCTCAGTTGTAGAGCTGGGTGGACTGGAAAATATCAAACGACTGCCCGGCGAAAAAATCACCGTCACACCCGCACAAATAGTGGCGGCACAGGAACAGTTGCAATTGGCAAGTATGCGTACCGCGGAACCAAAGGTTTATACTGTACCCAAGGTTGCGGATAACGCGGTGAAGATAGACGGCAATATGAATGATTGGCCCGCCCAACGCATCGACGGTTTCGCATTGGCTTATGACTCAAAAAAGCTGTATGTACTGTTCAACGGACGCGACGACCGTGCAGTATTTGAGAACAAAGGCGTTAACCCCATGGAGCTGTTCAAAACCGGCGACGTAGTGGATGTAATGCTGCAGACAAATGCTGCAATAAAACAAAACCGCCTGACGGCAGACCTTGGCGACATCCGCCTTAGTTTCAGCATGTATGAAGGCAAGCCTGTTTGTGTATTGTATGACTTCAAAATACCAGGTTTCACCGGCCAGCGCATCCCGTTCAGTTCACCATCGCGCACTATC
>JBIJDE010000446.1:0-4370 GCA_044344305.1 Armatimonadota bacterium | reverse complement strand
TTTATTTCGAAATCGGTAATATGGGTACGGTATCTCTCCCACTCGATATATTTATTGGCGATGAACTCGCGGAAGACGTGTTCTCCAAGTGTTTCTTTTACCAGTTCTGATTTTTCGCATAGATGAATTGCTTCCAACAGGCTGGTGGGCAGTGCTTTGATGCCAAACTTTTCTCTTTCAGCCGGGGTCAATTCAAAACTGTCTCTTTCTATCGGTGCCGGACATTCTAATTTATCCTCAATCCCGCGTAGGCCGGCAGCCAGCATTACGGAGAATGCCAGGTACGGGTTACAGGCGGGGTCTGGGCTGCGTAATTCTATTCGTGTCGACATTTCTCGGCCTGGTTTATACATCGGTATCCGCACCAGATTGCTGCGGTTTCGTTGTGCCCATGATACATCAACTGGAGCTTCGAAACCGGGAACCAGTCTTTTATAACTATTTACCCATTGGTTGGTGACTGCGGTGAACTCCGGAGCATATTTCAGGATACCGGCGATATAGTGACGACAGGTATCGCTCATATAATATTCACCATCTTTATCAAAAAATGCGTTTTTATCACCTTTCAATAATGATTGGTGTACGTGCATACCGCTTCCATTTTGACCGGCGATTGGTTTTGGCATGAATGTTGCGTAGACACCATTCAGATAGGCAACTTCTTTCACTGTCAGTCGGTAGGTCATCATGATATCGGCCATCGATAGCGCATCGGTATAACGCAGGTCGATTTCATGCTGGCTGGGTGCTACTTCGTGATGGCTGAACTCGACATCAATCCCCATATCTTCAAGTGCCAGTACTGTTTCGCGGCGCAGGTCCATTGCTTCATCACGGGGAATAAGATCGAAATATCCGCCACGATCCAATGGGGTGGGGTCTTCCGGGCTGCGGAAATAAAAGAACTCCGCTTCCGGCCCTACCTGCATGGTGTAACCCATATCGGCAGCTTTTTTCAAATTGCGTTTCAATACCTGACGTGGGTCACCGGTATATGGCATCCCATCAGGAGTAACGATATCGCAATACATACGACCAACCGATTTCTCGCGCGGACGCCATGGCAATATGGTAAATGTGGTAGGGTCGGCTATTGCCACCATATCACTCTCATCAATACGGGTAAAGCCCTTGATAGATGAACCATCAAAACCAATACCTTCGTCCATTGCTTTATCTAATTCTTCAACCGGGATACTGAAAGATTTCAGAAATCCCAGAATATCAGTAAACCATAATTTTACGAATTTAACGTCGTATTCGCGTATCTTCTGCTTCACTTCATCGCGCACAGAAGAAGTTTTTTTCCGGACGGTTGCCATTTACCAGCACCTCCTAAATAAAATTCCCAAATCTGATAGTACCATATTACAAGGGTATTGTTACAAACAGATTTCGTAAACAATCCCTTTACATGATGATTATACTATTCACACGCAAATCAGTAAATTATTTTTTGAAAAAAGATGTCAGAAGGGAATTGAAGAGTGTTTTTTACATCGATTAATAGGATTTGAAAAGAGTTTTTATTTCTTACAACAGATTCTGGCAGTAACATTGAGATTGAAAATCGTAGAGACGCAAAATCTTGCGTCTCTACTTCAACAATTTTATTCTTTCTTAAAACGCCGCTTTGATATTGCTGACGCATTTTGTCAGGGCTGGTACCGGGTTTTCTACATCGCCTTCATATTCTATTACGGCAAAGCCGGCGAAGTTGACTTCTTGCAGAGCGATCGCGATTTCATCTAATTTTATATTGCCAGTGCCGACTACGACGTCTTCTGGATGACGGGCGGTGTCAAAGATAAAATCTTTCAGGTGCAAGCCATGGAGGCGAGTGCCGAATTCTTTAATCATTTTTATTGGATTTTCGCCAGCGTCCATTGCCCATGCGGTGTCCAGGGTCAGTCCGATACGCGGACTGGTGATACTGAAGATATGGCGCAGAATTTCTGCTGAACCCAACCAGTGATAGCCACCGTGGTTATGAATACCCAGGTTTACGTCGTATTCATCAGCCATCGCTTCTATTCTGCGAAATTCGTCAGCGGTAATTGTGGGGCTGAAGTTTACGCTCATGAACTTTGCACCGGCTTTTTT
Source organism: Armatimonadota bacterium (assembly GCA_044344305.1). Taxonomy (GTDB): domain Bacteria; phylum Armatimonadota; class Hebobacteria; order CAIYQO01; family CAIYQO01; genus JBAXQQ01. The sequence continues at coordinate 2,264 of JBIJDE010000446.1, read as the reverse complement.
TACAAATTCAAAAAATGGTCTTTCGCCAGCATCATTACCGCAGAGGCCTTGTACGCCGATGCTCACGATTTCAATACCAGCGGCTTTATACGTCGCTAATGCGGCGTCGCAGGACTCATCGCTCATGAAGTCGGCATGTACGCCGCAAAGCTCGATTGCGCTGGCACCGCATGCTTTTAATTTCTCAGCAACAACCGCGTTTTCTTTGAATCCACGGAAGCAGTAACTCTGTATACCGAGTTGACCTTTTAAAATACCCATTTCAATTTCCCCTTTTATTTCCATATTAATCGGGCAATTATATACCCGCAATATACCGCAGCAACCGCGCCAAACAGCGACGCGATAATATAAATGAAAGCGGCTGATATCTGCCTTTTTTGCATGTAATCCAATATTTCATAACTGAAAGTCGAGAATGTCGTCAACGCTCCTAAAAAACCGACCCCCAGGAACAACCGTGTGCTGGAACTGATGACTCCCCGTTCAATCCACCGCGCGACAAACCCCATTATCAGGCAACCGGCGATGTTCACCAGCAAGGTTCCCCATGGTCTGCCGGGTTGATTGATGAAGCTTAACCCGTATCGTGCCAATGCGCCAACGACGCCACCGCCGGCGACACACAGGCAATTCAACAGAATCTGTTCACGCATCTTCTTTTTCCGATAATAAATTAGTATCTTTCTTACTTGTTCGGTCGCCAATATACTCGCTGATGCCAAGGATTAGGATAATTAACCCGCCTAACAGCAAAAGTACCGCTACCGCCGCCATCAACACAATCTTAATATCCGACCACCACAGCCAGCATAAATACCCGCCACCCAGTAAAAAAGTCAACCCAATTATTACCATAACAGCTTTTGCCATGTAGTATCCTCTTTACATTTTCTTGTAATTTATTTCTGCGATTATGTATCTTTACCTGCATTACAGAAGGGAATGGGGAAAAGCAATACGTAAAGATAAATAATATATTGAAAAAAACAGTTGTTTTACAAAATTAATTATTTTTTAAAGATAAATAAATACTCATGTGCAATGAGTAAAAAATTATATTTGATGCTGTTTGTTTTCCAGTATCCTGTCGCCTGGCAGTTGTGTTGTTCTTTTATAATGATTTCTTTTAGTCTAAATCCAGTTTCTTCAAATATTTTCATCACATCAAAACTCATAGGAATTATATGACCTTTTTTACGTGTGTCACCCATAAGGATTGCGCAGAATTTATCTTTCTTTAAGACGCGATAACTCTCAGAAGCAACAGGCTTCATTTTCTCTAAAAAATCTTTAACTTCATAATGTGAGAGGTCACCTTCGATATCTTCGCTATATTTAATAATATTTGCATAAGGGGGGTGTGTGCAAATAAAATCAATACTGTAATCAGGAATAAAATCTAAATTATTAGCATTGCCTTTATGTAAATACACTTGTCCGGGGTTTTCTATACTAAAATTACATTTCTCTTTGCAACGTTCTAAAGCAGAAGGATTTATATCAACACCAATAATCTTTCTTTTTAATAATTTAGCTTCTACAAGAGTAGTACCCCCACCAGCAAACTGATCTAAAATAAGGTCGTTCTCATTTGAGTATCTCAAAATTAGATTTCTTGGTATGTAAGGAGACCAATTACCGCGATATTTGCCATCATGAGTAGCCCAGTCACCACGATTCGGAAAACTCCAAACGGTGTTTAGTTGTAATTCAAAATCCTCTGGTTCCCACTTAGTATCCTTTTTCTTGATCATTTTAGTTAATCTCCACAATCTTAATCTAATAAATAATATTGTTTATCATTCAAACTATACATTTTGATTTTATCTTCATGTTGTAGATTAATTTTTGTTTTCTTTATTTTAAATGATGGTGCAATAATAATCGGTTCAATTTGGTCAAATTCTATTTCATCAACAATTTGTTTTAACCAATCAAGGTAACGTGCCATTTGATTATATGCATGAAAGTTTGCAGGATCTTTTTTTAGTTCAATTATTACATTGGGTATAGTGCCGTTTTTTAATGGATTTTCAATATTATAAAGGCAAATATCTGCTCGATCCATATTATATGGTTTAAATGGACTTACAGGAACTTGTCGACAAAGTATATATTCGCCATTTTTAAAGAGATGACTTATTGCAGGTAAATTAGCAAGTAAAGAAAATTCCAAATGAGCTTCGTTTTGATATGTGCTATTTTCTAACAATTCTGTATAGAATAAAGTTTGTTTCTCATTAATAGTTATATTTTCATTC
>JBIJDE010000445.1:0-4371 GCA_044344305.1 Armatimonadota bacterium | reverse complement strand
ACCAAAATGCTCACCATTAACATAGATAGCACTCTCATCGCTTCCACTGCCTAATTTAAAAGCAACTACTTTACCTTTAAAATTTTCAGGTATTATAACCGTGCATTTAAACCAGGCGTATTCCCATTTCGCACCCCATTGAGTACCGACTGGCATTTGCTTCATATCACGAGTTATTGCTTCTTTTGCAGTTAACTGCTCATTCGTAACAAAGCCTTGCAAATCAATAGTGATAGGTTGGCGAATAAATAATGTACGCAAGCAGTCGCGCCAACGTTCAATTCGGTGTGTCCACTCAATATCTGTAGCCATTTTTTATTCCTGTTTAGATGGTTTTGCTTTTGCTTTTGTTGCAGCAGTTTTGGTTTTAGGTGCAGCAACTTTTTTAACAGTCTTCTTTGCAGTTTCTGTTGGTGCTTTTTTAACAGTCTTTTTAGCCGCCGCTTCTTTTGCTTTACTCAGCATTGCTTCTACTTCAGACTGTTCCATTATTATAACGCCATCTTCTGGCAGTTTAGTTAATGACCTGCATCTGGGGAATCCACTGCATCCAAGGAATTGACCGCGTTTGCTGTTACGCAACGCCATCGGTCTGCCACACTTCTCACATTTAATTGTTGTATATTGGGTTGGTGCTTTTTCTGGCTTAACCTGACCATCAAGATTCATGATATTTTTACATTCAGGATAATTTGAACATCCGTAGAAAGGTCCGCGTCTGCTATTTCTTTTAACCATCAGAGAACCGCATTTGTCACACTTTACCTCAATTTCCGGTTCACCCTCAGAAATATTATCAGTTGTTGAATCAGTATCATTATTAGTTTTCATGATATCTTTTTCATCACCTGAATACTTACACTCAGGAAATCCAGAACAAGCAACAAACTTGCCAAATTTTCCTTCGCGAACGACAAGATGCTTGCCACATTCTGGACATTCTTTTTCCAGAGCTTCTTCTGGTACTTTTATACGCACCATATTATCAGCAGCTAATAAAAGTTCTGCATTAAAACCAGTGTGAAAATCTCTTAATACTTTCACCCAATCTTCTTTTCCATTCTCTACTTCGTCCAGTTGACCTTCCATGCGAGCAGTGAAGTCTGGGTCAACGATATCTTTAAAATGGGTTTCTAACTGTTCATTTACGACTAAACCAAGTCCGGTGGGATGGAATTTCTTATCTTCAAGAATCGTATATTTTCTGTCAATAATGGTACTTAAAATAGCCGCATAAGTTGAAGGTCTACCAATTCCACGACTTTCCAATGCCTTGATTAGTGTTGCTTCGGTGTATCTTGAAGGTGGTTGTGTAAAGTTTTGATCAGTTTTAAGGCTGAGTAAATCAACGATTTCGCCGATTTTAACATCGGGTAATAACTCACCTTCCTGTCTATCTGGAGATAATTTTAAGAAACCAGGGAATGATACCCTTTGTCCATTTGCTCTTAATAAGTAATCACCAGCTTTTAAGTCGACAATCATTACATCTATACGTGCATTTGCCATCTGACTTGCCATGAATCTACGCCAGATTAACTTGTAAATTTTCAATTGGTCTGGATTCAGCAAATGTGCGATTGACTCAGGTGTGCGAGCTGGGTCAGTTGGACGAATAGCTTCGTGAGCTTCTTGAGCACCTTGAACTTTTTTGATTTTCCTGGCATTTTCTGGTAAATATTCTATACCATAGGTTTTCTCGATAAATTCAGCCGCTTTTATTTTTGCTTCTTCAGATACATTTGTCGAGTCAGTTCTCATGTAGGTAATTAAACCAGCATGACCTTCATTACCTAAATCAATTCCTTCATATAAGTCTTGTGCAATCCGCATAATTCTTTTTGCATTATAACCATGTGAACGCGATGCTTCCTGTTGTAATGAACTGGTAATAAAAGGTGGTTGAGGCTGTCTGCGTTGGGTGCTGTTTTTAACTGATACAACTTCATATTCAGCTTTTTCAAGATATTCAGTTGTTTCTTTGGCCTGGGTTTCATTTGTTGGTTTGTATTTTACATTATTTTTTTCGATTAATTTGGCTTTAAAGTTTTCCTCATCCAGATTGTGTTTGCATACATTTGCAATAATTGTCCAATATTCTTCTGGATTAAAGGCGTTAATTTCACGCTCTCTATCACATACTAATTTTACAGCAACTGATTGTACGCGCCCAGCGCTTAATCCGCGACGAACTTTTCTCCATAATAGTGGACTTAATTGGTATCCTACTAATCTATCTAAAATTCGACGTGCTTGTTGTGCGTTTACACGAGGCAAATCAATCTCACGCGGGTTTGCCAATGCGTAAGTTATTGCACTTTTGGTAATTTCATGAAACTCTATTCGTTTTGCATTTTTTAATTTTAGTGCTTCCTGTATGTGCCAAGCAATTGCCTCACCTTCACGATCCGGGTCGGTTGCGAGGTAAACAGTATCAGCATCTTTAACCGCGTCTTTAATTTTTTTTATTATATCGCCGCGATCTTTTAAAGCTACATAGTTTGGTGTGAAATCATTCTCAATATCAACACCAAGGTCACTATCGGGAAGATCCCGCACGTGCCCCATAGATGCTAATACAGAGAATGAATCTCCAAGATAATTCTTTATAGTCCGGGTTTTAGCCGGTGACTCAACAATAATGAGTGACTTACCTGCCACAAAATGCTCCTTAACTTTAATCGTTCTTTATGGGAACTAATTTTAAAAGATTTAATTTGTCTCCGTTATCTGAAACCAGTTTAATGTTATGCCAACCGGCTCCTTTTATATTCAACATGAAATTTCCACTTCCGTCTACTACCATAGGCAAATCGTCAAGTTCACCTTTGAAATGTAGCATTGAATTTTTTTCTGGCAAAGCTTTTCCTTGCCAGATGCCTTCTGATAGAAATACCCATACAGGCGTATTAATTGGCAATTCTGACATCCGTAATGAAATAACAGGTTTTGATGAAATTTCATAATAATAAGCTGCTTGCTGTTCAATAAATTTTAAGAATCCGTTATTTCCATCATAGGATGGGGAAGTTACTTTATTAAGAATATATGATAATTCACGACCACCTTGTGTAATATCAATAAATACTGCAAATCCGATAAAAGCATCCATACCATTTTCATCGCGTTTACCTATAATTCCCTTAGGACCAATAGCTGTGTATGATGCAATTAGTGGATTAATTTTATACTTAATAAAATCATCAGGTATGGTATCACTAATCCAAGGGTGAGAATCTAAAGATTTTCCAACATTAATATATAGCCAACGCATAAATATCTTCTCACCTAACTTACCGTTTGCACCCCATTCCGGTTCTTCAAAACCACCAATAACAGGAATTACCTGATGACCATATTCATGTGCAATTTCGCGCATCCATTCGGCTGATGAGCGTTGTACATTTACTTTATGTAGGTAGATATTATTGTTATAGGATTCACCCCCGGCTTCTCCACCTTCGGCAAGCCAAACATTTATGATATTATCATTTGAGAATCGAGGATTAAAGTTCCCGTAATTTCGCGCTAATGCAGAAATACGTAATAGCAGTGTTGCTGTATTTGAAGCCAATTGATATCTATTATCGGTTTTACCGGGTGAATCCTGCCACATAATACGGAATTTTAAAGTCCATCGTGATAATGCAGAATCATATTCATAGGCATACATCATTCTGCTAAAACCCCAAACAACAGGTTTCAATTCAGTATCATCAACAGAAGGAATTCCGTATTTTGGATCACGTTCAAATGATGACCTTACTAGTAAAGCTTCACTGCAAATCAAGCCTTGTTTTTCACCTTGAGCTGATAATGGTAGTACAGGGTCCGTTAATTTATAAGAAATAGGTTTGGGTTTTCCAGGTAAAGCCATTACTCCTGCAGCTCCTAAAATTATAGGAAAATCTTGTTTTGTCAACGAGTTTACAATTGATAAATCAACATCTCCATCTGCAACAGCAATAGCGTTTCCAGCAGTTTCAAATAGTGCAGAAATAGTTGGTTGAAATGTTTCATCCTGAATATGATTTTGTAGATACTCTCTCTTTTGCTCTATAGTTGGGAGAGTCGGTCGAGGAGTATCGGGCATTATTTCTCGCCAGATATCCTCATTTTTCACTAATGAAAGAGCTTTAATCTCTTGCCATATCATTAAAACATTATATACTTTTGGATAACGTGGATACTGTTCTGCTATTTTATTTAGTAATGATATTGCCGCATCCGCACCGCGTGCATTACCAATATCAGATGCATTTTTAATTAATGAATCAGCATCAGGTAATATTGCAGCTGAATAAGAAGTAAATGTTGTTAAGGCTATTATTGATAGTATCAGAATTATTTTTTTCATGTTTTCCACTGGGT
>JBIJDE010000069.1:0-14784 GCA_044344305.1 Armatimonadota bacterium | reverse complement strand
TTCAATTATTGACCGCAATAATACCATGGTATGACCGCTGGTTATGTAAGGTTCGCGATCCATAATTAATGGCTTTCCATCCAATAAAATCTTCAACTTCTTACCACTATTCGGAATAGGAATTGAATCATTTTGCGGGACGCTGGTCTGTGTAGGCTTTAATGTGGTGCCTGCCAGTGTGGTAAATTGAGCATTGTTGTCGTTGTCAATGATGACATTCTGCTGTGGCGTGTTAGGTTTTACAGTCGGTTTACTTGCCTGTGGTGAAATCGGTTTTCTATTGGTAATTGATGGTGGCATTGGCGGCATTCCGAGTGCATCGCCGTTACTGTTCAATACCATTATAGGGACGGGTTGAGAACTGCTAACATTTCCATACTTATCATAAACGTCAAGCTGCAGCATGTGACTGCCGTTTTCCATTTGTGTTGTGTCTAATTCAAAACGTATTGGAAGCGTGTTGCTTACGCTGCGGCCTTTTTTATCACAAAGAAGCAGCGCGTAACTCATCCCGGATGCGTCTATCGGTTTAGCTTGAATGGTGATGGTTTTAAATACGATAGCGCGAGCCGTGGGAGATATTATTGTAACTTGTTGAATAGCATAGGCGACGATGGCAAAAAACATCATCAACCCAGCTAACATACCAGTGTGTCTGTGTATTGACATGCTGTAGCGTAATGTATGCTGTGTCAATTGCATGTCCTCCAATATAATAAATGCGGTACTTATAATACCGCTTGAAGTAATTTTACCATTAGTTCTGCAATTTTGCAATAATTTTAGCAAAAAAAATTATTTAGATAGCAAAAACATGCCATATTCACCCAATAAATCGGGTAAAAAAGATACTTTGCGTGGATTTTCACCATTATCTATAGTAATTGCAAACTTTTTCAATACATTCATTTTTTGAATTTTACAAAAATTCTCAAAATCAGAAATGGTTATGATGCGAATATTCGGGGTGTCATACCATGAATATGGCAGTGCAGCAGAAATAGGTAGACGTCCACGCATCATAATATTAAAACGTATGCGCCAATATGCGAAGTTGGGGAAACTGACGATGGCATGTTTGCCAACACGAAGCATTTGATTAATAACTTTATCCGGGTCGGCAACCTGCTGTAGAGTTCTGCTGAGGATGACGTAATCATACATACTATCGCCTAAATCCTCTAAACCCTCGTGAATATCACCATGAAACACGCTCAATCCCTTGCCTATACTGGCAGATACTGACGGTTGATGAATATCTACCCCGCGTGCTCTGCAATTTTTCTCTTTTATTAATCTTTCCATCAATTCGCCGTTGCCACACCCCAGGTCGAGTATGCGCGACCCATTCGGAATAAGAGAAACGATTATATCATAATCTAATCTCTTACCATCACCCGGCGGCAATAAAGGCAGAATATCATCAGTATATGTCATAATCCTATTTTAGCAATCTTACTGAAGATATTCAAGCAACGAGAGTGTAATTGCAAATTGAAAATTGAAAATTAAATTGAAAATTAAAAATGCAAAATTAAAAATTATCTTTTTTCATCTATTTAATTATCTTTTAAATCCTATTAATCGATGTAAAATTTACCATTTGCAATTTGCAAATTGAATCCTCCCATTTACCATTTCCGCCATTTATGCTAAATTACCATCAGAATGAATGACATACGACGTATATTGATAACTGATTGCGGGTCGACCACGACTAAGGCAATTTTAATAGAAGGCGCGGACGGCGAATACCGGTTGTCCGCCCGCGGCGAAGCACCCACTACTGTTGAGTCGCCTTTTGACGATGTAACCGTTGGCGTGCTGAATGCTGTTGGCGAGTTGGAAGATTTGACCGGGTATAAATTTATCCGCGATAACAGGCTGATTGTCCCATTAGAAGATGAGAAAACCGGCGTGGATTTTTATCTCAGCACCTCCAGTGCCGGCGGCGGTTTGCAAATGCTGATAGCCGGTGTGGTAAAAAGCATGACTACGGAAAGCGCAGAACGTGCCGCCCTGGGTGCGGGGGCTATCGTCATTGATGCCCTGGCGGTGGATGATGGACGCAAGGAATACCAAAAGGTGGAACGTATCCGCGGTATTCGCCCCGACATGGTGCTGATATCTGGCGGGACTGAAGGCGGGACCACCAGCCACCTGATAGATTTGGCAGAAACACTGCGCGCCGCCGACCCGCGGCCGCGATTAGGCAAGAGTTATCGCCTGCCGGTGGTATATGCCGGTAATACCGACGCCCGGGAAGCGGTAAAAAAGGTACTTGGCGATTTGGTCGACCTGGAATGTGTCGATAATCTGCGTCCGGTATTGGAAAAGGAAAATCTGCAACCAGCGCGCGACGCCATTCACGAACTTTTTCTGCGTCATGTAATGGCGCAAGCACCCGGATATGACAAACTGCTCACCTGGACAAGCGCGCCGGTGGTACCAACGCCCCACGCGGTGGGTTTGATGGTACAGGCGGCTGCCAGCGAAGGTATTGATGTGCTGGCGGTGGATATCGGCGGAGCGACAACCGATGTATTTTCTGTTTTCAGCGGTGTTTTTAATCGAACAGTCAGCGCAAATCTGGGAATGAGCTATTCTGTTTGCAATGTGCTTGCAGAGGCGGGAACAACGGGCATAAAACGCTGGGTTCCGGTGGAAATGAATGATTTCGTCCTCCGCAACCGACTGCGAAACAAGATGATTCGCCCTACCACCATACCGCAAACAATGGATGATTTATACGTTGAACAAGCAGTTGCCCGCGAAGCACTGCGACTGGCATTTGAACATCATCAGCAATTGGCATCCGGCCTGAAAGGTGTGCAGAAACAGCGCGACATCGCATCGGCATTTAACCAGGAAAGTAAGAACACCCTGGTGGATATCTTCTCGCTGGGACTTATTATTGGCAGCGGCGGGGTATTATCCCACGCGCCGCGACGCCACCAGGCCGCCATGATGATGATTGATGCCTTCCAACCATTGGGAATCACCATGCTGGCGGTAGACTCTATCTTCATGATGCCACAACTTGGTGTCCTATCGGTAGAACACCCGGAAATAGCCAATCAGGTATTCAGACGTGATTGTATAATACCTTTAGGACCAGTAATCGCACCGCAAGGACAAGTTACCGAAGGCGAAGAAGTGATGAAAATAACCATCGATAAAGCCGGAATAACTACTGAATACACCATCCACGGAGGCGAACTGCAACTGATAGAACTGGCCAATAACGAGAAAGCGACTATCACCGTGCATCCTGGCAAAAACTTCGACATGGGGGTTGGACGCGGTAAACCTATAACCCAGCAGATAGAAGGCGGAGTTGTAGGCATCATCCTCGACGGCCGCGGCAGAGACTTGGAACTACCGCAAAATGACGTCGCGCGAAGAGAAAAAATTAACTCGTGGCTACGGGCTATGGGTGAATAAAAGGCTGAATTGTAATACAAAAGGTAATAAAAATAATGAATATTTCCATTATACACCGATTAACTATTGGTTTTTCAACTATTCTTTTATTGATGACAATAGCAACATTCCCTGCCATTACAATAGCTGCTGATAACAGTTGTTTTATCAAAGATGGCGACAGAGTCGGATTCTTTGGAGATAGCATCACTGAAGCTAATGTCTATACAAAGATAACAGAACTTGTATTTCGCCATTTTCATCCGGATGCCAAAGTCAGCTTCATCAATAATGGCGGCGGCGGACGCCAACTAGCCGGAACCGGTATGGATATAATAATTAAAGGAGATCCAAATGTCGTTACCATTATGATGGGTATGAACGACGCAATGAACTCCTCGTGGGTTAGAGGCATGCCTATTGAACCCAAGATTGCTGAATACAAGACAAATCTCCTTAGAGTAGTGCGTGAACTAAAAAAACAAGGCAGGATAGTAGTAATTTTCACTCCCACATTAACCGGTGAAGATGCCGAAATGACTTGTTTTAGAATTGAAGGTACCCGACTTCTTTTAGAAGGGATGGGGAAAGCATGCGAAGAAGTAGCCAAAGAAGAGGCAGTATCTTTCATTCCTATCCAATCAGAGTTCGAAAACTACCAGGATTATCTACCACGTTTTACCCAACTTCGTCCTGATGGTGTCCATCCCTGTGCAAGGGGAAATTATCAAATAGCCCGCTCTATATGGTCACATCTAAACTTAGCCGGTTCGTTGGAAGGTGAACGTGTCGTTTCACATGTACCACCTACCTTGGATGTCAAACTTTCTTTAACTTCAAACATCATTCCTGTCGATTCAGATTCTCTTGATTTCACTATCGCGACTCCCAAACCGATTCCAGCAAAGCTGACTTGGAGTTTGGGACAGAAAAAAGGTACCGAAGATTTAAATCTAACGGGAAAAGATAATTGGACGCTCAAGTTGCCGAAAGCATCGCTCCCCCAGACTGACGGTAAATCAGTAACACTGGTGATAGATGTTGAAAGCCAGGGGGTAAGAAAGGTATTTGTCATTGATGTTTTTCGCAAAATGGTAATTCACGGTAAGGATGGAATGGCTTCCAACACCATCAAAGACGCTGCCGGCAACCAGATTTGCAATTATTCCTTTAAAAAAGATGGCAAAGGATTAATTTTCGACGCATCCATAAAGAAGCCGGAACTATTCTGCAGCACCAATGATTCATGGCCATGGGGAAATGGCGACGCATTAACACTATATCTTGACCTTCGAAATGGCTCTAATATAGGTGGTCTTGGTTTTGATGGCAATGTATATCAAGTCTGGTTTAAACCACAGAACAAGCCGGTATTCTCTCCTGGTTTTCACCCCTGGTCGGGGAAGAACATGGCGAATATAGCAACTGTTAATGGTGAAAAAACTGCTGATGGTTATCGAGTCGGGTTAAAACTTGCTGGTTATTATAATATTTATGATGCTTTTGATGTCTCGGACAGGGATTTCATCGGTTGTGATGTTCAACTTTTTTATGCTTCCGCCATTGGCAAACAGACATCAATAAGTGTTCAAAAAAACACTGATCGACAAATTCATGTTTATCCCGGCGCTTTCGCGCTTGTAGATCTTAACGGGAAATTGACGGCCGATTCAACATTTACAGCCAGTGTTTTCCCAGATGACCTTTGATTGCAAAAAAGGTTAATATGAATAAAAAATTGGTGCTTATAAAATCAGCTATTTTCGCCATCGGATTTCTTGGCGGGTGGGGATGTATCGCGCTGGTGTTGAGAAAACTGGATGCTTTTATCAACTTTAAACTTCCTCATGGTTTGGAGCCTTTCGCCGTATTGCTGATGATTGCGGGAATATCGTTGGCATTTCTCTCGGTATATCTATTCGCTGTCCGCGGTGAAGGCACCCCGGCACCATTTGACCCACCCAAAATATTTGTCGCCATTGGCCCATATCACTACACCCGTAACCCGATGTATATTGGCGGACTCACCCTACTCACCGGCTTCGCACTGTTTCTAAACTCATCAGCAGTATTATTACTCGTGCCAATACTCGCACTGGCATTTCACCTGTTTATAGTCTTTTACGAAGAACCCAACCTGGAACGCCGTTTTGGCGAAAGTTACTTGAAATATAAGGCTGAAGTTGGTCGGTGGATACCGAGATTTGTTAAGAAATGATTGTCTGAACCACGATTTATTGGATTAGTGGATTTGAGGATTATTGAAAACAAATAATCCATAAATCCCAAAACCCTCACAAATCGTGGTTCAGACAAAAAAATTGAGAAAAAAGTTATATGAAATTTATCAATAAACCAATTAAAGAATTTTATCCTGAAGCAGAGATTATATACTCTCAAGAGAAAAAGCGGGTATGGCTGTCTCGTTTTTCAGGATTAATTTTGGTTTCATTGATTTTTTATACACTCGCTACCTATGTAATAATGTTATTTATTCCAATTTTAAATTTTGATTATAGAATTTATTTAATGATTTTGTTAGCACTATTTATAGGATTAGAAATATCTATTTGGAGTGAGCATTTGATTACAGAAATATACCATTTTAAAGACAAATTAATATTCAAATTTATGCCAAAATACAGTGTGATTATAAATATTTCTGAAATATCATACATTCTTTTAAGTAGATTCAAACTTGAAAATAACGAAGTACATTTTGTAAAATATAAACTACTTTCTTTAGAACCTGGAGTAATTTTTCAAATTGGCTTATATAGGTTTTCTATACGAAGTATGAATAGTCCTCAACATTTTGACGCATTTCCAGATGATTCATTTATTATTGATGTAAACAAGATTGTTAAAACATTAACTAAATATGCAACAAATGTTAAAATTATCAATAATTATAACGAACCGTTTCGACATAAACATGAAGATATTGATACAAAATTACATTTTCAGCGTTTTATATATATGTTAAAATTTATATTTATCAAGCCGATAGTTGTTATATATGAAGTTATATCCAGTCGTAAGAAGAAATTAAATAATCCATAAATCCCAAAATCCCCTCCAATAGTGGTTCAAGACAAAAATAATGAAATTCCTCACCATGGAACCAAACCCCCACCCCATACGTCCTTACCAATATAACCGCAAAATATGCGGTGAAATTAAGGAGACATTTATGAAAAATATGGGTTTTGGGGTTATTATACTCCTGTTTATCTGTGCAGTTACTGCATTTGCCGGTGCCAAACCGACGCCGGTGGTACTGTCAGCGGTTACGGTTTCATTACAAGGTGTTAAGGCGGATACTACCCCGGCTAAGTTGCAGAAAGGTTTATCGGCGGTTGTTGGTATAACCGCTGTGGTGGTAAAGTCAAACACGGTAACGGCAAAGATTGATGAAAGCAAAGTGCCGGCAAGCCAGTTTGTGCAGGTTATTAATGGCCAGTTGGCGAAGATACAGACCGATGGCAAGGCTACCGCGGCATTAACGGTATTTATTGATGCTGACATGTGCAAAGCGCAAAAGAAAATGTGCGGCGGGTGCTTTACCGAGATTCCCAATGCGTTAAAAAAGGTAAGCGGTATCAACGGAATTAAGCTGGATGACACCGGCAAGATTGCATCATTAACTTTCGTAAAAGACGCTAAGGTAACTACTAAAGCTATAAAAGACGCTCTGCTGAAATCGTCTTATGGTTTCATAGTAACATTCAGCAAATAAGGTATACGGACATGAAATGTCTATCGACAGAAAATATAGCTAAATATCAACTATCAGCATTCTCGACGGACGAAATGCAGGCGATGGCGAATCATTTATCCGAATGTGAAAAATGCCGGCGCGAAGCAGAATCTTTGACAGCAACCGTTAATTTGCTGGAAAACCTGCCCACGCCAGCACCAGCACCGGATTTGTGGCCGTCAATCGCTGCCCGCACCACCCGCCGACCGATGCGATGGTGGATTATACCCGCCACCGTCGGTGCCGCGGCGATGCTGATGATTGGCATATTTTCATATCACCCCAACCAACCAGATATTATCACCACAGCAGATGAGATGGCGTCACCATACATTACAACTCACCAGATAATTACTGCCAATGATTTGCTAACCGACCGCGCCGGAATCGGTACCGCACTGGTATTTTCCGGGGAAATGAAATGAGGAAGTTCTCTTACCTGTTATTAGTATTTCTTCTGGCGTCACTCGCTGTGTTGTATTGGACAATATGGAAATTAAAACTTCGCACCGTTGACGGTCGTACCGCTATGCAATGGATAACGTATGCAAACGAAGCCAGCAAATCTGTGACTTACATTGCCACCGGTACAACAACATTAAACGGAAAAACTGCGAAATTTGAACTGAACCAGGGTAAAAACGGGCAATACCAGATGGATGTAACCGGCGATAATGGTAAACAGTGCAAAATGGGTTGCGACGGCAAAAAGGCGTGGTACAGCATCGGCAATAAATACAGTGCGGTGGATATGATGCCGGCACAAGCTATATCAGGTATGAACGCACTGATTATCAATAAAACTACCATCGCAGAACGTCCTGGGATAATAATAGTGGTTAAAAATAATAATTTATCAAAAAGAATTACTATTGACCGGGAATATGGAGTCATATTAAGCATGATTACCACTCGTGACAAAGAAATAAGCAAAATGGAAATGACCAAAATTAATTTTAAAGACGTTAAATTGGGTAATAATAAAGATATGCCGACAGTGGTTCGTTCAGCATCTGCTGATGAAATACACAATTTGTTGGGTCGCAACGCTTTGCATCCAGGTTGGTTGCCAAATGGCATGAAGTTACGCGGGGAATACCTGGACTGGTGCGATTGTTGCCAGCGCAACATGGCAGTAACGTCATATTCCGACGGCATATCTGCAGTGACGCTATTCCAAATGTCGGGAACCCATCATTGCGCCATGGAATCTGGATGTCACATGGCTCCCAGCAATCAGGCACTGATAGAAACGAGGATTATTGGTAAAACCACCATCGTCGCCGTAACAGATATCGATAAAAAAAGCTTTACAAAAATGCTGGATTCATTAAGGTAATTTATTTTACATCGATTAATAGGATTTATTGGGATAAGATATTTATAAAATCATGTTAATCATGTCTAAAAAAGTTGATATATGACAGTTGATAATCATACAGAATCTGCTGACGATGCCCGGATTATTGACCGCATAAACAGCGGCGATACCGGGGCTTTTCGTTTGCTGTATGACCGCTATCATCAAAAAGTCTACCGCACTATTTATCGAATGCTTAACTCTGCAGATGATGCCGCCGACGTGACTCAAGATATCTTTGTCCGTGCATTCGAACGACTGAAATCACTGAAAGATGGACAGGCATTCCAGGCATGGCTGATGCAACTGGCTGTGAATATGGTACGCGACAAACTACGTCGTTTCACCTGGCCAACTTTTTCATTAACCGCGAATGATGACGACACGGAAATCGATATGCCGGACAACCTGCCCGGTCCACAGCAGATTGCCGAAAACAACGACCTGTCGCAGCACGTGCAACAGGCACTGATGAAGTTGTCCCCCGACCACCGCACGGTTATCATCCTTCACCACCTGGAAGGCATGTCGCTGGAAGAGATCGGTACGATACTGAATAAGCCAACCGGAACATTGAAGTCACGGTTGGCGCGGGCAAGGGTGCAAATGCGGGATTTGCTGAAAGACTTGATTTGATTTAATTTTATTTTAATTACACAGAGCAACACAGAGAAGACACAGAGATTCACGGAGAAACCTCTGTCACTGCGGTGATAGGGATACATTAATAATGCCTCCGTGTGCCTCTGTGTCTCCTCTGTGCATCTCTGTGTAACAAACAGCTCTGTGTAACAAACAAAAAACTACCTTCTGTTTTTCATCTTTACTTCTTGCATAAGATCCTTCATTTCTTTCCGGCTGCCGAACATACGCCGTATTTTAGCGTTTTCCAATTGCCGGGAATCCATGCCTTCATATTGATTTTCACTTAACAATTGACGGTAATTATCATACCTTTGTTGTGATAATTCACCAGTTGCTATCGCATTTTTTATTGCGCAGCCTGGTTCTGCGGAATGTCGGCAGTCAGAATAACGACATTTAGTCATCAAATTTTCAATATCATCGAAAGATTTTGAAAAATCTGCGCTACTTATCTGCAGTTCCCGCATCCCCGGTGTGTCAATCAATATCCCACCGTCAGGCAGTAAAATTAACTGGCGATGGGTAGTGGTATGTCTTCCTTTATCGTCTCGTCTTAACGTATTAACAGGTAATAAATCGTTACCGGCAAGACGGTTGATTAAGGTTGATTTACCTACACCAGATGATCCGATAAACGCTATTGTGATGCCTTCGGATATGTAATATTTTAAATTGTCGATACCATAATCTGTTTTAGCAGAAGATATTATAACATCAGCACCTGCACTTACTGATTCAACTTCTGCAAGAAGATGGACTGTATCATCACATAAATCTGCCTTCGTCAGCACTATTACAGGTGTTGCACCACTATCCCAGGCGACAGATAGATAACGTTCCAATCGGCGAATGTTATAATCACCGATAAGGGACATACAGATAAAGATAATATCAATATTTGCAGATATTACCTGAGTATTCATGGTTCTGCCGGCAGATTTTCTGACAAAACTACTTTTTCGACGAAGAATGTGGTGAATGACCGCATTACCGACTGAATTGTCATTTTTATCTGCCATAACCCAATCGCCTGCAGCAGGTAAATCAGTACTGTTGTGTGCGTTATGCAGCATTTTGCCGGACACAACTGCCTGAATTTCTCCATTTTCGCAGACTATTTTGTATATATCGCGATGTTGTGCAACAACGCGCGTCAGGTACAAACCATCATACAATGCGGATTCTTGAAAAAACTCATCAGATAATCCGTATTGCTTTAATAATTGGTAGCTCATTATTGTCCTCCAAATTAATTACGAGTAATTAAGAAGGGCAATTGGGGAATAAATTTACCTATTGCCCTTCAGGGAAGGTACAATATCCGCTTTAATCATAGTAAACATTTTGTTTCTCCTTTGAATTAGAATAACTCAAAAATGATACCACTTTGAATTTATATTGTAAACATGATGTCAATTATTTTTTAAACATGATATTCGCTTTTTGTATATTTTAATTACACAGAGATACACTGAGGAGACACAGAGATTCACGGAGGTTAATAAATTAAAAATTATTTGCAAGTCTAAATGTTCTATTTTCATTATTATTAAGTCATACGAACAAGTATTGATATGATTTCAGCATCAATTTTTAATTTTACATTTTAATTTTAATTCACTCCCCTTTTCCTCCGTGCATCTCCGTGTCTCCTCAGTGTATCTCTGTGTAACCAAAAAAATCAACACCTCATTGATTTATAGTCAGTAAAATGATTTAATATATTCAATATGAAAATTACTGATTTATGGTTATTGATAAAGGCGACGGTAACAGCGTGGATTGAAGATGAAGTTCCCAGCATGGGAGCTGCATTGGCATATTACACCATATTTTCTCTTGCCCCACTGTTAATAATATTTATTGCTATCATCGGATTAATCTTTGGCAAAGATGCTGCCCAGGGGCATCTGCTGACCCAACTACACGAACTTACCGGAGATACCGGGGTACTTATTGCCCGGGGATTATTGAAAGCGACCAGCAACCACAGTAAAAACATAATTGCAGTCGTGGTAGGTGTAATTACTTTACTGATTGGCGCAACCACGGTATTTGTTGAATTGCAAACTGCATTAAACCGTATCTGGCATGTAAAACCGCCAAAAGCCGGTGCCATTCGCCGCCTGATTCTTTCCCGTATCCTTTCGTTTGGAATGGTATTGGGCATGGGATTTCTGCTGTTATTGTCGCTTTTAATATCAATGGCGCTATCGGCAATAGTAGCATGGTGGGGAACTATCATCGGCGGCAAGGGACATTTATACCAATTCATTAACTTCGTTGGTAGTTATGTAGTAATAACCGTGGTATTTGCCATGATATACAAATTTCTCCCGCATGTAAAAATAGGCTGGCGTGATGTATGGACTGGTGCAATGGTAACATCATTGCTATTTACCATCGGAAAATCTTTTCTTACCGTGTATCTCGGAAAGTTCGGCACCGCCTCCGCCTTCGGTGCCGCCGGTTCGTTGGTTGTGCTGCTGGTATGGGTCTACTATTCAGCCCAAATCTTCCTGATGGGTGCTGAATTCACCTGGGTATACGCCCACCGATTCGGCTCGATGAAAGGGAAGGTTGATGTGTGTGGGGGGGATAGTAAAAGTTAGCAATGGATTTTTTTGTCTGAACCGCGGATTTAGAGGATTTAATGGATTAATGGGAAATTATGCTTTCGTTATGACTCCAGCGGAGTCAAATATTTATAGAACATTGTCAAAAGCATAAAAATCGACCCCAGCGCGGGTCGCATATAATTTCCGACAATGTGCCTGTATATATGCGACCCGCGCTGGGGTCGGGTTCATTTGGATAGATTAATCTATAATTATGCGACCCCGCTGTTTAGGGGTCGATATAAGAACAAGATATTGCCTTGTATCTGATATTTCTATTGAAATTATCTGAAAAATGAAAACCGAAAACTTGTCCGATTTATTTAGGTAATGATAATTAAAAAAGTTCTGTAATCATTTTAATCATACCAAATCATTCTAATCTGTGGTTTTATTTCAAATTTTCTCTCTTCACTCTTCACTCTTCTCTCTTCTAACAGGTATAATGAGATTGGAGAAGATAACTGTTTTGACTGAAACTTTAAATAAAATCCGGGTGGTTTGTGCTATGTCTGGCGGGGTGGATAGTTCGGTGGCGGCGGCTTTACTGGTACGCCTGGGGTATGACGTTATAGGGGTTACCCTGCAGGTTTGGCCGACGCCGGATGAACGGGACAGGGCTTGCTGTTCGCTGTCGGCGGTAGAAGACGCGCGGCGGGTGGCGGCAAAGTTGGAAATTCCGCATTATGTTTTAAATGTGCAGGATGAGTTTCGCAAGAAGGTTATTGACCCTTTTATTAACTCTTACCGCGATGGTGAAACCCCTAATCCATGTATTGAATGCAACCGCTGGATAAAGTTCGGGTTACTGCTGGACTACGCGCGCGAGTTAGTGGCGGAGTATATCGCCACCGGGCATTATGCCCATATCGTCCACGATGACGAGTCGGGACGTTTCTTTTTGCGGCGCGGCACCGATGTGAACAAAGACCAGACTTATGTTTTATACGGCATGACCCAGGACCAGTTGGCGCACACGCTTTTCCCGTTGTCTGGCTATAACAAGCCGGAGACCCGTGAGTTGGCGGCGGAGTTGGGGATGCGGGTGGCGGGAAAGCCGGACAGCCAGGAAATATGTTTTGTCCCCGATGACGATTACCGGGCATTTTTAATGGAATACGCACCGGATGTTTTTCACCCGGGAATTATGGTGGATACCACTGGCATGACGCTGGGACAGCATCGCGGTACCGCCGACTACACCATCGGCCAGCGGCGCGGACTGGGGATTGAATCGAATGAACCGCGCTATGTGGTGGGTATCAACGCGCAAAATAACCAGGTGGTAATTGGCGGCAATGAAGATTTGATGCAAAAAATTGTATTGGCAAATGACGTGGTATATGGAAAATACGACGCGCCATATTGGAAAACCCCGCGGGAAGTGACGGCAAAAGTGCGGTCAAACATGCGGGTGCAGCCAGCGATGGCACAGGTGGTTGATGGCAGTCTGCGGGTGATTTTTAACCAGCCGCAACGGGCAATAACCCCCGGTCAGGCAGTTGTTTGCTACGACGGCGACGATGTAGCGATGGGCGGTACGATAATACAACAGGGGGAAATCGGGTGATTTATCTTGATTACGCCGCTTCCACCCCGTTGGACCCCCGTGTTATTGAAATAATGCGCAGTTGCGAAGGGATTTACGGCAATCCATCCAGCCAGCATACTGAAGGCAGAAAAGCGCGAGCGATAATAGATAACGCCCGCGATGATGTAGCGGCTTATTTTAACGCCAAAAGCAGCGAAATTATCTTCACCAGTGGCGGCACCGAGTCGGACAACCTTGCCATCAAAGGCGTCGCGATGGCAAACCGCAAACGCGGTAATCATATCGTTACCACCGCAATTGAACACCACGCAGTGCTGGAAACCTGCGCAGCGTTAGAGTGTGATGGATTTAAAGTTACATATGTTAAACCTGATAAAAATGGGCTTGTTTCCCCGCAACAGATACATGACGCAATAACCCCGGAAACAATCCTTGTGTCAGTAATGACGGCAAACAACGAAATTGGCACTATTCAACCCATCGGAGAAATTGCCGCTATTTGCAAGACAAGAGGCATTTTATTTCACACCGACGCGGTACAGGCGGCAGGCGAGATAAGAATTGATACCGCGAAGATGCCGGTTGATTTAATAAGCATCTCTGCGCACAAGATTTACGGTCCCAAAGGTATCGGCGCGTTATACGTTCGTTCCGGAACACGCATCACCCCGCACCTGCATGGCGGTCAGCAGGAAACCGGACGCCGCGCCGGAACCGAACAGTTGCCGGCAATCGCCGGGTTAGCGGCAGCGGTGAAAATATTACCGGATACTGACGAAATAAACAAAATCCGCGAGATGCGCAACAGTTTCATCCGCAAGGTTGCCGACATACCTGGCATACGATTTCACGGCGATTTGCAAAATCGTCTTGCCGGGAATATAAATTTCGCAATAGCGGGCATCACCGGCGAGAAGTTAATGATGGCACTTGACCTGCGCGGTATCTGCGTCAGCACCGGTGCAGCCTGTGCCGCCGGAGCCGTCGGCGCGTCCCACGTCATCACCGCCCTTGGATACAACTCAGCGCAAAGCGCGGAAGCGGTACGAATAAGCATTGGCCGCTGCACCTCAGCAGATGAAATGCACGAAACTGTGCAGGTTATTCGCGAAATAGCAGGGAAATTAATTTTTTGACATGATTAACATGATTAACAGGATTAAAATCCTACCCATCCTGCCTATCCATGTTAATTTTTTCTTACGGCAATAAAAAGGATACATTATGAAACTTTTAAAATTATCAGACTTAATGACCAGCGACACTCGCTTGCTGCCTTCGCTGCTTGGCGACGCTACCATCACCGGCGGCGGCATATACTGTTTTAAACCCGGCGAAACTGCCCACCCCGAGGCACGCCACGTACATGAAGTAGATGAAGTATTCATATTCATCCAGGGCAAGGGTATCATACCAATTGATGGTG
>JBIJDE010000587.1:0-3031 GCA_044344305.1 Armatimonadota bacterium | reverse complement strand
AAGAAAAATACAGTAATCAAGTGATAATTAGGGTAGATACAAAAAAATGGGGTCAGGTTTAGCAATGGGGCAGGTTTAGAACCTGCCCCTACTGTACGATGGCCGGCCCGGCTATCGTGAATAAACAGGCGGGCCGCCTGTTTTACGGTAAACAAATACATCCATTCCATTATTTTTGCCAAAAACAATGGAATGTAGTAATATGTATCAACATAATAAAAAACATAAGGATTCCTTGATAGTGAATACTGATTTATTTAACCAGATAGCTGATTTCTCATCAATTGGCATATTAGGCGGCTCATTTGACCCGATACATAACGGTCATTTGTTAATAGCCGAGTGCGTTATGCAAGAACTAAAGTTGGAAGCAATTTTGTTCACCCCGGCGAATTGCCCGCCTCACAAATTGCAAAGTTACGCACCATCAGTGCATCGTGCTGAAATGATAAAACTGGCCATTGCAGATAACGACAACTTCTATTTAAACACCATGGAATTAGATGACCATTCATTGAAATATACAGTTGATTCCATCGCAAAAATGCGGGATTTCCTGCCTGATGTAAAGATAAATTTGATATTAGGCGCAGATATGGCACTCGACTTTCGCCATTGGCGCATGCCGGAATTAATAATGGAAATGGCCGATATAGTCGCCGTTAATAGACCAGGACTGGCAATAGAACAGTTGCGCTATATGATAGACTGGCCGCCAGTGTCACGTATAAAAATAATAAATGTACCGGGAGTCGATATATCATCCACCGATATACGCGAACGGGTGGCTAATGGCAAAAGCATCCGCTACCTGACCCCGTATCCGGTGGTAAAATATATCAAGACGCACAATTTGTATCGATAATCTTACACAGAGATGCAAACGAAGAAAATTAACATGGATAGGCAGGATGGGCAAGATACATTTAATCTTGTAAATCATGTTAATCCTGTCAAAAAAATGCATTGCTTATATTTGGGTAAACAACAAAAAGGAGAACTTTATGTATACTCCTGAACAGCGAAATATGATTCTTGACCTTGCCAGCGACGCAGTACATGCTGCCGTCAGTCGTAATCCGTTGATAAACTCGGGCAACGACCCGCTGTTTGACCAGCTTTCCGGCGTATTTGTCACCCTGAAGAAAAATGGAGATTTACGCGGATGTATCGGCTACCCCGAGGCGGTAATGCCACTACGTGATGCGATAATAAAATCCGCCCGCTCCGCCGCATTGCAAGACCCGCGTTTTCACCCGGTTAGCAAAGCAGAATTAACCTCAATTAAAATTGAAGTCACCGTGCTATCTCCCCTCTTCTCCATCGACCCATTGGACGTCGTAGTTGGCACACACGGCCTGGTTGTTGAAATGGGTAACCATAGAGGATTGCTACTACCGCAGGTACCGGAAGAATGGGGATGGAACCGCGAAGAGTTCATCGCCCACACCTGCAACAAAGCCGGCCTGCCCATGGACGCCTGGAAAAAAGGTGCAAAACTATTCGGATTTACCGGCGAAGTGATTTCTGAAGAGTGAATAGTGATGAGTGAAGAGTGAAATTGCAAATGGTAAATGGCTAATGGCTAATGGCAAATTGGGAATTAAAAATGCAAAGGTTAAGGGGACTGGCTTGAATACTGCAATTACCAGCTTGCTTTCAATCGCCAACAAACACAGTATTCGTGCTTGTACCCGCCGCAAGGTAATCGTGAAAAACGTGGCGTCATCGTCTCGGTGACGCGTGAAATTCCCATCTTTTGAAGGGATTATCATTTAGGGGACGGCGTTCCCTACAAAAGAAATCACAATTAAATAAAGGTTGAAAAATGAAATATTTAATTCTATTAACTGTTATTTTTCTTTTCATGCTTCCGGCATTTGCCGTCAGCAAAACTGACATTCTACATGGTGTAAAGAAAATTGTTTTTATTGGCGACAGCCTGACGGACGGGGCGGCGTGGCCGGACTGGGTTATCAGCACCTTGCAGACACAGCGGCAATACCGGAAGCTGGTGATGTATAACGCCGGTGTTGGCGGAAATACCATCAATGATATGAAGTTGCGGCTGCAGCGAGACGTGATTGATATGCAGCCAGACCTGGTGATAATGCATGCGGGTACTAATGACTGCCGGCTTGATATGGATATGACGAAATACCAGCAGAGTTACGATGATGTGGTGAAGGCATTGCGGGATAAAAAAATTAAGGTGCTGCTACTAACCCTGCCATCAATTACCAGCCCGGAATTTGATAAACAACTATACAAAATGGACGATGCCATGCGGGAAGTGGCGAAGAAATACGACTGCCCGGTTGCCGAGGTTCACACCGCTTTTACGAAGGCTATTGCGGAAGGCAAGCCATGTATTGGACCTGATGGATGCCACCACCTGATAGATGGCTGGCGTACAATGGGTACTGCCGTGCTGCAGGCATTGGGGTGCGATAAACCTTTACTGGAGAAATCAACTCCTTATCCCGGCACTGTTTTAGACTGGTACATCGGCCCGGCAATAGCGCGTGATGGCGATAAATACCCGGAACCGGATTTAACCCCCGAGTTCAATCCCGAAAAAGCCGGTTGGAGAAAATACGACGCGAAAGAAGAACAGAAAAAAGCCGAATGGTGGCAGGCACCATCATTTGACCGCGGCGGCATCTTCATATTTGGCAATCCGAAACGCGAGAAAAACGCCGGCGCATTTGCATACACCATCGTAAAGTCCACCCGCAACCGAACTACCACCATGCGCATCGGCGGATTTAAACCAAATATCATCTGGCTGAATGGTGAAAAAGTGCTATACGGAAAAACCACATTAGGCATTCACCCAGATCTCGATCGCATGTCAGTCAACCTGAAAAAAGGCGATAATCGCGTTATAGTTTATAGCTGTGAAATGTTTTATCTGTCGTTTGATTGAGATAACGGATTTATTACACAGAGGAAATGAATTAAAAATTGATAATTAAAGAGGATCTTGCAAAACCAATATTGAATCTTTTTTTACTGTTAAAAGTTGTTA
>JBIJDE010000443.1:0-4394 GCA_044344305.1 Armatimonadota bacterium | reverse complement strand
TGTGATTTGCTAACCTTGTTTTGTCGTTTTTACCGGTTCGTCTTTATTCTACAGATGCTGTCGCGGGAGCTGGGGACAGCTCCCCTACCTTTACCGGATATTTCTGAATTATTGATGTGAAAATATGCACAATTTCCAAGAAGTGTATAAGAGTGAGAGCATTACCGTGGGCTATGGAATTGTGTTACAGGAGTTTTATAGGCACTATCTTCTTATTGCGATGGTTGTTTTTCGTAAATCTTACAGAACTTTATGGTCAGAATGATGAAAATTATGGTTAGTAGAAATATGCTGATTAGCCATAGTTGCGGGTTTATTAGATATGGCATCGAATCTCCCGAAGCTATTATTTTATCTCCAAACATCAACGGTCGAACAATAGAACCACGGTCTATCATTCTTTCAAATGGCCAATTTCCGGTAGCCAACAATATACCCAGGACGAAATATGTATAAAATATTGTGATCAATGAAAATGTAAATGCTGATTTATGATGCCTTGTTATTAAAACGCCAGCAATTAATAACATTGGGATTTCAATTCCATAAATTACTATAAGCCATTCTTCAATTCCAGCTACACCTTTCCAGGCTTCTTCAGGAAACGATATCAAAATATATGACCAATTAAACCAGCCATAGGTGAAAAAAGCTGCAAAGCTTAACCCTATTAATGAACGTCCAATAATCTTAGCCCAGTAAGTTTTCTTTATACCCACTTTTTTCACCTATGGCATAATGTTATTTAAAATCCCATAATCTCATGAGCAGACGCCAGTGCTGTTGCTGCCAGGGTATCAGCATCTTCCATGTCAGTCAGTGCTGTCCATATAGGCGCGGTGAATGATTCATCGGTTATGGATTTCAGGTTTATTTTAACGTTTATAACTGCACTGTGAAAGGCGGCTTTGGCGAGGTGTGCGGCGACGGCGACGTCGCTTACCAGCATGGGGTTGCAGTTTACTGCCAGTGTGCCTGCTAATTGCAGTGTGCGATAGGCTCCTTTTGCTATTTGAAAAGGTGCCAGTGCAGAAGCTTTCGCGGCTTCCTGCATCGCGTTTTTTCTCGCGGCTTTCTCATCATCAGTAGTTCTGGGCATTTCGAATGCTTTGCCCCATAACGAGAATGACTCGGAATCTTCTTCCATCATCTTCTTCATTTCTTCAGCGATAACAGCCGCTTCGGTTAATACTGCCTGTGCCGCCGCATCAAAATCAGCGAATTTTGGCTTGCCAACGGTAAATTGCGCAGACATGCACAACAATGCAGAACCCAGCGCGCCCGCTAACCCGGCAGCAGATCCACCACCGGGAATCGAGTCACCCGACGCAAGTTGATTAACGTAAGAATCAACAGAATTATTCAAAAAATCCGGCATATTGGCCTCCAATTAAAATGGTTTTTAGGTTGTAAGTCAGTTAGCAACCAACTCCGAACAAAAAAAAGTCATAATATTATAAACATACTTTTAAGGGAGGGAAGTTGTACCCAACTTCCCCGACAGCGTCTGTATAATAAAGACAAACCGGTTAAAACGACAAAACAAGGTTAGCAAATCACTACACCACGCAAAAAAACTGTCGCTGTTACGTTTATCTACATCATTATCACGGTTCAGCGGGGAAGTTGAGTACAACTTCCCATTTGACTGCGTCTTAACGTTTTCTAAATCTGAACACTGAAAACTACTAATACGGCAACGTATTAACAGTATCTAATATCTGTCCACCGCGTGCGGTGCCAAATCTTGGCATCGGCAAATCTAATGCTTTTAAGCGTAGATATAAGTAATATGATTTTTGTTGTTGGCTGTAATATATCGACATGTCCCAACAATGTAAATCGCGGGTTACCAGATATTCGTTATACAGGAACTGTTTTGCGACGAAATCGTAGCCAGTCAGCCAGCGAATCCGCCATTTATCGGTCGGCTTCAGGGTAAGATCGCCGGAAACGCGGCGCATTTTACCAAGTTCCATATTGTAGATGGTGTTGCTATGCAGTAATACCGACTCGCCGTTATCCCAACTGAACTGGCTGTTTAAGTCTCGCCAGATTCCGATATTCGGATCATAACCCAGAGTATGACTTGCTTTGAATTTTGTGCCGACACTATGGTCCAGACGCAGGTTGATATCATCCCAACGATTAGCGTCTAAATCTTTGCCAGCATTCAGGTATAAGTTCAGATTTTCTTTTTTGTATTGTATAGTATCACCTACTAACTGGTTTGGGTAAATGCTGTCAAATCGAAATGGAGTGTAACCACCCATTCGTACTCGATTGTACCGTAGATTATTGCTCCATGCTCCATTGGATGATTGCAGGTTTAACCCACCATTGTATGTATACATAGCGGTGGTATCAACATCGCCGTATACCGTTTGTTGCAGATTGCCGTTGAAGGAAACTTTACCTAAGGGAGTATCTTTCGCCGGTGGGGCAAGTTGTGCCCGCAGCATATATCTATCCAGCGATACTGCATTTGGCATTTCATTGTAAAATCCCCAACCCATAGATATTGTACCGGGGAAGTTTTTCATTACCGGTAAGTTTGAATTATAGGAATTAGCGGTAAAAACTACTTCCGGCAATCTTTCCATGCCACTGAATGATGTGGTATTGCCGGCCAGGTCATCACGAGTATCATATCTCACTGCAAGATCAGCGGGTCCTAACTGGCGGGTAGCGGTTAGGTGATGCCACAATTCTTTTGAATCT
Organism: Armatimonadota bacterium; assembly: GCA_044344305.1. Classification (GTDB taxonomy): domain Bacteria; phylum Armatimonadota; class Hebobacteria; order CAIYQO01; family CAIYQO01; genus JBAXQQ01. The sequence continues at coordinate 1,673 of JBIJDE010000443.1, read as the reverse complement.
TTTGTATTGGCAGCAAATGAGCCATATCTACTATACTGGCCGTTGTAGCCGTAGGTTCCGCGATCTACCCGCAGGTTGTAACTGATATTCGCATTGGTTGAATCGTATTTAAAAGTGCTGTCACTTACCCGGTGATTGAAGTTTATCAGGATATTGGATTTTTCGGCATTTTTTGTTAATGAAACATTATACACCGTTAGCGTGCTGGTGCTGCCATAGTTAGTGCTTTTCCGTCTATCCACAGCAAAATCCCCGGTGAAATTGGCGAAAAGCAATTGTTTATGATTTAGTTTTGTCTGAAATTCGCTACCGTCAGTGCGGGTATAATATAAAAATTCTCCATTACCACTATTAAAGTCGTAAAAATGGTCAACACCGATTCCTATTGGCAATTTCTGAGACAAATCCAATCGTATTCCACCTAACTGTTTATCATTTAATGCATATTGAAATAATGAATGGATATAATTTCCTTCAATACTGTTTTGCCCTATTTCATATTGAAAAGGAACTTCCCATTTTTTAAGAAATATGATGAAATACGGGAAATATAATACTTTTATACCGCCAAGGCTGAGAAAACAATCGCGGGCAATCATTTTGTCGCCGGGGATAATGGTAATCTGTCGTGCGGTAATTTCGTAATCCGGTTTTTCCTTGGTACAAGTGGTGAATTGCGATTTTTTTGTTGTAATTTTCCCGTTATTTTCTTCTGCCGTTTTCCCTTTCAGGTAAAGGTCTTTCTTAAATGGTTTCCCTAACGAACCCGGCAATAAGTCGGCTTCCCATTCAGTAAATTTCCATGCTCTGGTATGTACGTCTACCTGGGCAAACTTGCCTTTGAATACATTACCATCATTATTATTCATGGTGATATTGCCGGTTGCGTAGACCATACCGTCTTTATCAGAATAAGTAACTTCATCAGCAGTCATGGTAAAATTATCAGATTCAACGGAAACTGAGCCAATATACTTGATAGTTTTATCCGTACCGCTGATCAGCACCCTTTTCCCTTTAAATACCAGTCGTCGATATCCTGGCGCGGGTGGTGGCAGTTCGTTTTTCACATCTGTCGCAGGGGTATCCATTACCACCGGCGCATCAACCGGTTTTTCTTCCGTTGGCGACGTTTGTTGCGCGAATAGATTACTACACGTTATCACAATAAAAAACAGCAAAAATAATATTTTCTTGCCTATTTGCATTAAATTTCTTTAATTTCCTCAGTGATAATTTTCCCGTCTTCAACAGCGAGTATTTTCTCTAATTTACCGCTGGCATCATGTAGTTGTGCCTGACAGAACTTTATCAATGTAGTCGCTTCAGCCGTCATTTTCAACGCTTCAGCCAACGGTAAATCGCTTCTGTCTAAACTGCTAACAATTTGTTCGATTCGCATTACCGCTGATTCATATGTCATTTCGGTGGTATCTTTTTTTGTCATGTTTATTTTACTCATCTTTTTATGGTATAATTTAGCTGGCAATTTTTAGCCTGTTTGTTAATTCGTGATACTGGCGACATATTCCTGCCGAAAGAGTATATGCCATTATGTTATCTATAGCAGTATTTACAGAATGTTATCATCCTATGCGAAACGGTGTGGTGGTTTCAATATCATCATTCACTCGAATGTTGCAGGAAATGGGGCATGAAGTTACGATTTTCAC
>JBIJDE010000441.1:0-4396 GCA_044344305.1 Armatimonadota bacterium | reverse complement strand
ATGGTATTACTCCAGATGGAGATTTCCATCTTTATAAAAATGGTGAGTTAATAGAAACAACATGTTTTGATGAGATATATACTTACGAATTTAATTATGGCACGTTAGAAAATAAGTTTCGACAAATAAATGAAATGAAATTATTGCTTTTGTTGAATGCTGAAGTCTATGAAAGTGATGCACATTATACAGTGTTAAAAACACAGGATGGAAATAACTCATATCTTTATCATACTTTCGTTCATTTAACGAATAAGGAATCTATTGATGGTGTAAAAAAAGTTGATGTGACTGGAAAACCATTTAAAATTGAATATTTCAATAAAAATAAGATAAAAATAATTAATTCTGCCAAAGATGCTTATTATTTATATAACATAGATACTCAATCTTTAAGAAGAGTAGAGGAGAAAATAGATAATTAGTCAGTTAGCAATCAAATTCGAACAAAAAAATCAAGATTTCAATTATTGTTAATCATCTAAAGGTAACATCACTTCGACCCCGTTTAGGGGTCTCACGTCTGTAGAAATAAGCATTTACATGAATTTACGACCCCGGGTGTCGAACATGCGTAGATTACCGCTAACTGTTGTGCGACACCCGGGGTCGGATTATTTGTTGTACTATTTCTATAGATGTTTGCCCCCTAAAAGGGGGCATGCCTTACAGATAAAAATATTGTAATTCTATATTAAAAAAAGTATTAGGTGATTTCATACTAAAAACTGAAAACTGGTCCAATTTATTTGGGTTAAGTGGAGAGTATTTATAAGATGAGCTGGAAGCTGGCACTTCCTGATTGCTAATGACATCTAAAGGATTAATACATCAAAGGGAAGCCGGGCTGCGACCCTGTTCCAAACGGTGACTTTATTTTGAGAACGAAATGGTATACTTAATCATTAATTATTTATTACCAAACCTTACTTTCTCCCCGCCCGTTCGCGTATCTTCATGATATCTTCTTCGCTAACCTGTTTTTCAAAACTGCGGAAGCCGGCTAATTTGAAACCGTGTTTGGTGGCGAGACGGCCGATTTCTTTTACTTTTTCCAATTCCAGTTCTTTGCCCAGGCTATATGATTCGTAGCGGTTTTCCAGGGATAAAATCATCGTTTCCGCCATACAGGCATAGCTGGTTTTGGGTGGGAAACCGAAGTTTAAGCCGAAATCTACATCACCGGGGACGGCTACTACGCCGCCTTCAATTACTAATACATCATTACGTTCTTTCGCAACTCTTACCGATACATCGCGCGGACGTGAAACATCGCAAACCACTGCGCCAGGTTTTAGATGTTGTGGTTGTATGACAGCGTCAACCGCTGATGTTACGGTAATAATAATGTCTGCTTCTAACAAATCTTTATCTGGATCTGTTGATACAACTACTTTGGTGCCGGGCATTTCATCAGCAATTTTTTGCAGTCGCGCGCTATCCCTGCCAAGTAGAATCATTTTCGATACGCCGTAGTCCGCCAGCAATTGCGCTGAGACTCTGCCAATACTGCCGGTTGCACCCATTACCGCGACCACACAATCCTGCGGGTCAACACCCATTAACGCCGCGCCTCTTCTGGCACCCTCAATCGCGGTAAAACAGGTGTAACTATTGCCGGTAGTTACTGCAATGTCTACATTCTTTGCAACTGTAATTCCACCATCTCCCGCGATGGAGGTATATGCGCCTAAACCGACAATTTTTGCGCCTAAGTTTTGACAGGTAAGAGCAGAAGCAGTAATTTTTCCGGTTACAAAATCAACCGGTAATTCCATGAATTGCCGAGGGGTTAAAGGACAGCCAACAAACCAGCCTTCTGTTTCAATACCAGTCGCTGATTTGACGCCGGTAATATGGCTGATATATTTTGGTTTCATGTTTGACATAAGGAACTCGACAAATTTCTCTGGGAGAAATTTGGCGATTGGATATTTGCGCGCCACATCTTTGCGCACAGATATAGGGTGAAGTAAAAATGAAAAGTTTTGCATAACTGAACAAAATATACCTTAAATTTAATTCATCTGGCAAATTTTTAATGCTAACCTTAAATTATCGGCATTTCTTAATCAAATCTTAATCTTTTATCCATATATAGTGTTTGACAATTGGACATTCTACTAGATATAATCATCGCGGCATTCAGATGCAATGAACTGAACATATTACAATAAGTATCTGGATGTTCTTTTTGTGTATTTCCTCATCTAATTTCATCTTGCCTTCCTATTTCGTATTTTTGTTATTCCTGTTACTGATTAGTATTCAATTCCTGTTCTTGTATTGTTAATTATTGGTTAGAAATATACTCGATTTTAATTAGTTGTAAAATATTGTAATTTTTTTTCAAAAAGTACTTGAATTTTGTTAAATTGGTGGTATAATAATCTTATACAGGCAGAAAATGCCTCATTATCATCAAGGATGAAATCTCTGAAGACGAGTAATATGTTACTCAATGGGAGATTTGATGGGTGATATGATGTTAACGCCGCAGATGGCGTCGCTCGAAAAAGTTCTTGATGGTACAGTATCGCGGAATCGTGTGCTGGCTGATAATATTGCGAATATTGAAACCCCGGGATACACTCGAAAAGAAGTATCTTTTGAGGATCAATTAAACAATGTAATGAGCCAAACAGACGGTATGTCTGATGATAAGATTTCTGATATTCGCAATGTTACTCCTTCGGTAAAAAATGACGAAAACGCTCCGAGACGAGAAAATGGTAACAATGTGAATATAGAGCATGAAGTTGTAGAGCTGGCAAAAAACTCAATGCAGTTCGAAACTGCTGCTCAACTTTTAACTATGGAGTTCCGTGGTGTCCGAAGCGCAATTTCTGAAGGCAGAAAGTAGGAGGTTATAGATGAACTCACTTGATATTTCTGCTTCCGGGATGACTGCTCAACGGGTAAGATTAGACCTGATAGCGAATAATATCGCAAATGCTGAAACAACCCGTGTAGCCGGCGGTAAACCTGGTGACGCGTATCAGCGCATAATAGCAGTATTTCAGGCTAACGAAGACGGCGGTGTAGATGTTAAAGATGTAGTTCAGGATCAGGCTCCGGGGAAAATGGTTTTTAATCCGGGACATCCTGACGCATCAAAAGAAGGTTATGTTCAGATGCCAAATGTTAATCCGGTAGTCGAGATGGTTGATATGGTGGTAGCATCCCGAGCATACGAAGCAAATGTCACAGCAATCAATGCATCAAAATCAATGACAAGAAAAGCTCTTGATATCGGTAAGGGCTAACAGGGGTGAACAAAAATGAGAATAGGTAATTTTCCCCTTAATTCATATTCGCCGCAAACTATAAATAAACCAGCGGCAACAAACAATGCACCGGCTGCAGTAAATGAGCAGAAACCGGCAGGTTTCGGTGATAAGGTTACCCAGGCTATCGATAGTGTTGATGCTTTACAGAAAAATGCATCTTCGATGGCTACTAAGGTAGCAGCGGGGAATACAGACGATACTCATAAAGCAATTATAGCCATGGAACATTCTCTCATGGCTCTCGACTTTACGATTCAGGTACGTAACAAGATGATTGACGCGTATCAGGAAATTATGAAAACCCAAATGTGATTTTGCTTAAATGAAGCACAGCAACGCAACTGCGGTGGTGCTTCAAGGAAGAATAATAACGGTAACCTCCCAATATAATTGCGTCAAAAAGTGATATATACATCACTTCAGCTTCATTAGACTGGTTCTTACGGGAGTTATCGGATGGCGCAAAAAAATATTTTTTTAAGTTTAATTGAGCATTGGGGATCGTTGTCTTCACAACAAAAGACAGCATTTACCTTTTCTATTTTAATTCTTGGTGTTCTTATTGGCATAGTTGTAATGATGGCAAGCACTCCTAAATATTCTCAGGTATTTTCAAATTTATCTCCCGCTGATTCAAACGCAATAGTAACAAAATTAAAAGAAATGAAAGTAAATTACCGCCTGACAAATGGTGGTTCAACGGTGGAAGTTCCCAGTGAATCTGTAGATGAAACAAGAATGGCTTTAGCTGGTGAAGGTGCTATGCCAGAAAGTGGCAGTCCGGGATTTGAACTTTTTGATAAACCCCAGGTTGGTCAGTCCGAGTTTGGTGAAAGATTAAATTATCGTCGAGCATTACAGGGAGAATTAGCACGTATAATCGGAAAATTGAAATCTGTCCGCAGTGCCAATGTTATGCTTGCCATGCCGGAAAGACGTGCATTAGCTGCTGATGAACAACCTACTTCAGCATCTATCTTAGTAACACTTCGAGAAAAATCATTAAATACTAATGAAGTAAAAGCTATTGTTAACTTGGTTTCTTCTTCGGTTGAAGGTTTAAAACCGGAGAATGTTCGCGTGGTAGACCAATTTGGAAATCTGTT
>JBIJDE010000442.1:0-4396 GCA_044344305.1 Armatimonadota bacterium | reverse complement strand
CTTCGACAGGTTCAGTGACCGGTCGCTGAGCCTGTCGAAGAGACCATTTAAAGCAGATTTCTCTTACAAAGCGAAAGTCCTGAAAATAAAAAAATGATTATTTGTTGTTAGGTGGTATAGTAATATGAGGAAATACGAAAAATCTATAAGTGACATTACGATTCGTGACGTCAAAAGATATCCAATATGGGAATATTTTTATGATGACATACGTTGCTATGATGAATCATGGGTTAGACCGGTAAAGAAAGTTCCTGTTGACTCACTTGATAATCGGATTATTGGAATACAAGTACGTTTGGCAAATGATGAATATCATTGGGCTATTATAGAAGACATTTATTTAGAGAATGAGATATTAACGCGTCATTTAATGTCACTCGATATTTTTTACCATGATAAATGGTTCCCTTTATCCACACATGGTATAGATTATCATCGGTATGGTCCTCAACAATTTGCAGATTTCTTAGGCTTACCGATGGATAAGGTGTTTCCTATCAGTTATGACTTTACAAATTTAGTTTCTTATAGCAATAGTCAAACTATAGGGAAAATAAAAAAAGAACCGATTGAACGTTTATCACATGATAAAATAAGTCGTATGATTAACGATCATCTGAATAAAACAATATAGCGACAAATAAAGTAGGGGACGGATTATTAATTGAAAATTGATGGATATAGCTAACAAAACAGTCAAAAAGTTTATAAAAATTTCAGTACTTTGAAAACAGAATAATTACGCCACTACTTGGTATGCTTATGACCAGCAAGGTACGGTAGCTCAGCGGTTTGACGCTGATGGAACTTTGACATCTGTATATACTTGCGACGCCTTCGGGAATACGCTGGCAGGCACAACTGAAACCTACAGTTATAATGCCAAATACGGTTATTATTTTGACGCTGAGACCGGTTTCTACTACTGCTCCCACCGCTACTACGACACCCAAAATGGTCGCTGGCTGACAGAAGACCCGATAGGATTTGAAGGCGGGTTGAATTTATATGGGTATTGCGGGAATGGACCGGTTGGGAGTGTGGATGCGAGTGGAAAGTTACCTGTTTTCGTCATATCAGGAATTGCAGGTGTTGTAATAGGAGGTATAGTAGGTGGGGTAGTCGCATGTTTTAACGGTGAAGATGTATGGATAGGAATAGGAAAAGGAATGGTTTTGGGTGGAATAGCTGGTTTAACAGGTGGTCTTGCTGGTGAAGCTGCACTTGCATATGAAGCGGTTTCAGTGCCAGTCGCATTAATCTCAGCAGGCGTTAGTGCTGCGATTGGAGATGCTGCCTCACAAGGAGTAGCCATCGGATTGGGCTGGCAGGATGAGTATAATATATGGCAGACTGCAGGAGCCTTTCTTACCGGTGTTGCTGGTGAATGTGTCGGTAGAATGATACCATATTTGTTTAAAAGAAATCCTCTTGATAAAAGTGTTAATCGTACAGCTCCTGGTCAAAAAGCATTAAATAGACCAATCAGCAAAAGAAGTGCACAAAATGCAGATTGCCAGGATATGGTAAAACAATTAGATCAAGATACAACTATTGTTGAAGGTTCTATTCGTATCGATCAACAGCAGATTAATAGTAGTGGTAATCGAGTAGGCATTAATCGTCCTGACTTACAGTATATTAGGAATAATTGGGGGGAGAACGCAGTTGTTATATCGAATGGGATGCTTCATCTTCTATGCGTGGTTTACCGCATCGCTCTTGATTATTGTCAAATGACCCATGGGCGTATGTAAAGTTAATCACTATGGATTAATTCAAGGGAGAACTTATGACAGGTTTACTTAAAAATATTATGCTACCATTGACAACCACCATTTATTTTATTGAGGCATCATTGTCAGATACTGTTGCAGCATACACTAACTATGAAAGATATAGAAAATTGAAATATATATTAAAATGTGTAAAAGGTACAACGGAAGAGAACCTTAAGTTGTTAGAGCCGATGTATAACCGAGTAGAACCGAAAGTACTTTTTGTTGAAACAGCATCTGACTGGACCGCATATTTTAAACGAAGTTATTGGCCAAGTGGTAATGCTTTTAACAGCCTTTCTGTTGAAATATTTAGTGATAGATTAAAATGTCGTGGGGTAACGGCGACATGTGCTGGTGATGTATTTATTGATAACGACGGAAATATAACTGTTGATTATGATAATGTGGTTTTCATTTATTCCGATGGAAGAAGTGATCAGAAACGGTCTATATGGCTTACTCGCGAAGATCAGCGATGGAGTTTTGAAACATATGGTAATCCTTTAAAATTTGAAAAAGTAGATAAATATAAGGAAAAGCGAACGCGTGATAAATTTACTCCACAAATGCTGGAAGAATATTGTGCGGCACTTGGTATCCATCTTTTTGATGAAAATTTTTATGGTTCCCATGGTATATTATTAGAATTTTATTATTCAAAGTTTACTAAAATGTTTGAAAAAGCTTTTGGTATTTATCATGAAGAAACAGTCACAGAATGGCAACAGAAACATATTAAGAAATTAAAATAATATTATTTATTGATGCGAGGTAGTAGTCATGGTTCAGAATAAATTAATCAGTTTGGTACAAAGAACTGAAAGTTGGAGTGAGGGAAATGAAGATTTTCTAATTGAAATTAAAGGTTTGATGCGATATAGAAATGAATCTGTAGAGCATGAGTTTTCGATTTATGTAATATCTCCAGATTATCTAAAATGGATGCTGACAGATGGCGCGGAAGAATATATTTTTGGAGCAAGATATTTGATAGTTAATACTTTTAATAAACAAGAAATCGAGAATATAATCCGCAATGTTGTAAAGCGTTCAAAAGGTGAAACTTGGATTGAATATAAAGAAAACACTCGTGAATATTTAAATTGGGTGTAATCATTCAAGTAATTTAACTGATGAACATGACTGGTTCCCGCAAATTTCGACTACGTTTCAATATAACAGTACCTACACAGTATTACAGATTTTTCTAACAAAGCGAAAGTCCAGTTAATATACAGACAAATTTATTTCTCCAGCGTTTTAATAAGTTTCCATAAAGTTCTATTAACCGGTACGGGGATATTTAATTTTTCTCCGTACTCGGTTATTTTTCCATTTATTGCGTCTATTTCAGTCTGTTTCTTATTGTTTATGTCAGTTAACATAGAGTTCGTATTGCTGGCAGTTATACGGCAGATATTCACAGTTTTATCCAGATATTCATTAATCGAGATATTAATTCCCATGCCATTAGCGACAGTAACTGATTCGGTTATTACTTCTTTCATTACGTCCATGACATCTGTAGATAAAAGTAATTCGCCATTTTTTCTATTTGTTATTGCTCCCAGGGGATTAATAGCTGAATTAATCACAGCTTTTCCCCAAAGTACCTGTTCAATATTCTCAGATATTATTGTTTTCATTCCTGCTTTATTAAAATCGTTGCAGATGGTTAACGAAATAGGTGAGTTGTTTCCAATAGATATCATACCATCTCCGGTATTTTGCACAGTATTACTGTTAATTCTCAATGCACCTTGTGTAGTGCTGCCGGCAATAATAATTCTGTTATTAAGAATGGTTGATAGAGTTTCAATATTACCTAATCCGTTCTGTAAAGTTAATATGGCATTATCATTTATAAATGGCAGAATCTCTTCTCCAGCATTTATTGTGTTGTATGATTTTGTGATAATTATGCATACTCGAGATTGTGAGGCAATTTGTGGATTTGATGTAACCGTGATTTGCCGCGAAATAGTTATCCCATCAGATATCAGATTAATTCCGGTATCATTTAATTCTGAAACACGTTCTGGCTTATAGTCGAGTATGGCTACCCGCAGACCAGCATTTGCTAACTTTGCAGCAACAAATAATCCCATTGCTCCGGGGCCTATTATAAGATAGTCATAACGATACATTTAATTATCTGCCTGTATTTGTGGTAAGACAATGGATAGTGAATATCGGGTAAACCAGCGTCTCGATACTTTCATAACATCTGCCGGAGTAATTTTTCTAATTAATTCCGGTAACTTTTCATCGTAATTATCAGGCTTTTCGCAAAGTTTATTCCAGGCTAAATCGAATGCGAATTGTGAACTGCTTTGATGAGATATTGTATATTCACCTATCAACATTTCTTTCGCCCGGTTTAATTCTGTTTGTGTAGCTTCTTTCGTTTGTAATAATCCCAATTCCTTCACCAGTGCATTTTTCACGCTCTCCATTAAGCTGCGATCTGTGATGGTATAGGCGGTGAATATTGCACCCTCTGCATATGGCGAATAAAGTGTTGCTGCATCATAAGCTAATCTTTGCTGTTCACGGATTGATTTAAAGATTCTACCACCAGTACCACTGCTAAGTAGATGATTTATTACCTG
>JBIJDE010000440.1:0-4412 GCA_044344305.1 Armatimonadota bacterium | reverse complement strand
TCATTTCGTGCCTTTTGTGTATTTCGTGGTTAAAATATTATCGTTACCATTTAACCTTTATTTACTCAAAGTTTAAAATACCCCAGTTTTTCGGTTCCATTTTGAGTTCAAACACTTCGTCTGCCACCAGGCCGGTGAACTGGTTATTCCAGTAGGTGCGCAATACGGTGTCGGTACCTGCAGGGTCGCCGTGGGTTGCGCCAAAGTCGCCATAGAGTTTCAAACCAGGTGCCGGTGTCAGGTCGATGTCAGCTAAAGGTATAGCGGCTTCAACGGTATACATTTTACGTTTTGCATCAATTTTAACATTGATTTTCGCGCTGTCCAGTACCTTTACGCTATCCATCTGGTAACCACTCTTTATAACGCCGGAATAGAATTTTCGTGGTGCTTTATCTTTTTCGGATGATATACGTCGATAAACTACCGCAATTGATTTACCTTGGAAATAGCCAATGGATAATCGCAGGTCGCCCATGCCGGCTTCGGTTCGTTTCTTATCAGCTTTCGGGTCGGTACCTATTTGGAAGTCAACGGTGTCGCCAAGGGCATACATTACTGCCGGTTCGGTCGCGCCGTTTACCCAAGGAGAGTCATCATTTACCTGCCAACCAAGATACAGATTAGCATCGTCATAACTGATGGTTGCTTCTACAGCAGCAGACGGACTTTTTGCAAACTTCATAGTATTATTATCAGCGAAATCTTTTCGGATATCTCCGGTAAACGCAACAGTCATCTTCTTTACTGTTTCCTGTCTGCTTCCTACTACCTGCTGCAAAAGTTTTTCACGTATTCCATTAGCAATTTCAAGATCTTTCTCAGAAACTGTTAATGCCCCATTCCCCAATTTTTTAACTGAATCAAGACCTAAGACTTTCATATTGATGAAAGCTGTCTTACCGGCCTGCAGGTATAATTGACTATCCTTAGTGAAGATAATCGAGCCGCCAAAATCTTCCGCGCCCATACCCGGAGGTGTATTATTCATCATCGCCCCCGGCAATGCCTGATCCGGCCATTTTATCTTCATCGGGTCGCTTTCAAACAGACTGGTGAGATAATATCCTTCACCGGTCAGAATGTGCCATTCACCTTTATCTGTCGCAATCACAAAAATATCGCCAATCGGATCGGGCAGTTTAGCGGTGCCTACAATGTCATAAGCCGCGCGGATTAAACCCGTCTGTTTTGGCGGTGCTTTATGTCCGCCGTGAACGCCGACATAAGTATTGGGATATGACCATAACTGTTTGCCGGTTTCGATATCAAAACAGACAAAATCGCTGTTATCCGCGCCATATCTGCCATTGTAAATAACCTTTTTGCCGTCTTCTGTACCATTACTGCGTTGCGCGCCCATTCCACCGCGTGATGCTATATCATTAGGCACTGGCATCTTTTTCGCTATATTCAAATCATATAGTGGAGCACCACAGGCAGTATAGCCGGTAACTGCTATTCTATATAAACCACCGTAAAATGTCAGACTTTGTGTCATTGGCATATACCAACCGGTAACCCACCCGCCTAAATCGATATTATATTTATTAACTTCATTATCCTGTTCTGTCTGATCATCATTTATATCACTCCATATTTTTACAACGGGAACTTTATTTTTTTCTGTAATCTGCGAAAATACTGTTCTTAATTTATAATTGCCATCGCTGATTTTCTCTAATATCGATACATTACCATTTCTCCATGGCGACACCGCGATATATAATCGTCCATTTGCGCCGACGCCATATCTGGCTTCACTCATCGCTAATCGTGTAATTACTCCCAAACATGTTGCTTTGCCGGTTGCTTTATCTAATTTCCATTCACATCCATGACCTGCCATCAACATCGGGTCAAAAGGATTAATTGCACCGCCAACCGCTCCATAGTCAGTTGGTCCAAAGAATTCTTTTATAAATTTACCGTCTTTCGCGTCCCATACCGATATGCGGCGTGGTTTTTCATCATCTTCCATCACCCATAATTTACCTTTAGCGTCTACACGAAGCCCATTAATAAATCGCATACCATTCTGTTCCCATGGACCGATTAAAGGACGGCCATTCAGCTTACCAATAGTGCGGACTGGTTTACCATCAGCATCAAAGACTTTTACCTGATTTTCAGGATCGCCGATACCTACATAAATCTGACCATCCGCGTCCAACGCCAAACCGGCAGCGTTATTTAAACCCTCTACAACTGTCGTTATTTTATCAGTAGCAAGGTCAATCTTAACGACCTTGCTTTTTTCTGAAATAACATACAGCATTCCATCTTTGCCAATTTCAAGGTCACCGGCACCAGCAACATCAATTTTCTTTAATAACGCGCCGGTAGAATTATCAATAATTGCCACAATGCTGCCTGTGCTGATCATTAATTTTCCATTTGCCGCATTCATGCCATTCAACGTCGGCGGTGTGTCAGCATTCAACAACTTTGTTACGTTTAATGATGCGTCTTCAGTGCCTTTCCATGATGAATAGTCACCTTTAATCGCGTTAAGACGATAAATAACATTATCACTCTGCTGACGGTCATACACATATACTATCCCGCCATCCACAGCCAACTGACGGGCATTTCCAAATCCGCCGCGTTTGTGCCGCCATTTTACATTCCCTTCCAAATCGGTTGCCACTACTGCCCGGCCTGCTTCCGCGCCTGCCCAGCCCAAATACATTGAAGTTCCGTCAGTATCTACAGCAACAGGGCTTCCCTGATCGCCGCCCCAGTTGCCGCCGGGAGAATCAAACGGAGCACGTCCGCCATTATGCGCCCAACCGACTAATTGCAGGTTAATATCTTTTCTGTAAATAGCATCCCATTTATAATCACCGGCAGCAACAACCTTGCCCGGCAGAGTATGACTGATATTAGTTAAGCCATCCCATGGAATCTCATGCTTGCCTTTTGTTAAAAAAACAGAAGACAATAATTGACGCACAACCTGTCCGTCAGCATTTTTTATATTCAAAGATACATAACCATCTTCAGGCATCTCTAAAGGAATATTAACAAAACCTTCCATCTTTTTGTTTTCATACAATCCATTCCAATCAATAACAGTTTCGCCTTTAACAACCTTCACGGGAAATTCGCGGTTGTCAGTCAATCGCAATGGTTGTGGTTCTACATTGCCTTTATCCATAAATGTCGCGAATCCCCAGCAATTGATTGCGCGGAAAGTGAATACCCGGTCAGGAACAACACCGGGACGGAATAAATCTTTCAGAGTAATTCTAAATTTCGCGTCAGTGCAGAAATTTGGTTCCGCTGACAGAATAATTTTTCCGCCTGGTTTGGGGGTTATGCCATCTCTAATCAATACTTTCCACGGCAACTTCATTTCCTGGGTATACCCTTTACCATCAGCATTTTTCAGAAACGCCTGTTCTGCACCTTTGGTCTTAGCATCGCGCAGTTTTTCGCCATCATATTTGTAGAAATCAATATTTATAACATCTTTACCATCACGATCACTCCATGCTGTCAACCAGCAAATAGCAGGATTTTTTGTATCTTCCGGGTTAACAACTATACGCAATTGCAAACAGTCGCCTTGAAAACCCATATCACCAGTAACGCTACCCGGGTTATTCATTGGTGTTTCGTCGACCCATTTTGTCAGTACATACAGGTTATCTTGGTCATACATGGTATAAATCCAGCAACCAATTTTGTCGCGAAGGTTTTCCACGTCACCACAGACAAACACCCCACCAGACTGATCCCAATCAGTGGTCTTGCCATCAATCACCATCTTGCCGGGGGTAGGCAAAATACGAATGTTAAGGTTCTCAGTCTCCGTCGCAAAGACAGATAAAGAGAGGACGCAAAACAGGAACATAAATAACGCACGTTGCATAGTTGAACTCCTCTGGGAAAGCTTAGTATAGATTTAAACACACAAATAACCGAAAAGTTTTGCATTTTGTGAAACCGGTTTACAGAATTATCAATATTCTTTATTCCTAACCTAAATAAATTGGATAAGTATTAAACTTTCGGTTTCAGTTTTGCCTTGTAAAGGCATTTTTATCAGTAACCCCAGGCGCAAGCCTGGGGGGAAATGTAATCTTAAGTTGCGCCTTGTAAAGGTGCATTTATAAAGTCGCCTTTACAAGGCTCATCTTTATTATCTATTACCTCCCCAGGCTTACGCCTGGGGTTACTCATCATGCCGCCACTCCGTGGCTAATAAACTAATATTTTACGATAAAGTTATGATACTTCAAAAAAAAATTGAAATCCTGACTTATTTTCTTCGAATTTGATTACTAACCTAAATTCCGCAAAAAATTAGCGTAGACAAGTTTCGACAGATTTTAGTATCTCCTCAGTTGCATTAAATGCGGAAAGAATCGATTTTTGTTCCTTTGTAAAAGCCTTTGTAAATCTTG
>JBIJDE010000524.1:0-3618 GCA_044344305.1 Armatimonadota bacterium | reverse complement strand
ATAATGAATAAAAATGGTGATGATAGAAGGATTTTATTGATAATGAAAAATAAATATTTTTTCAATCAAGTATGGTTAATCGCATGTTTACTTGTTTTTATGCTATTTGGCAGCGTTGTACAAATTAATGCTCTTGGGCCAATAGATGATGCGGTGGTTGCCTGGCTTTCATTAACTGAGACCCAACGTAATCTGCCTGATCAATCATTTGAGAAGAAGTTTCCGAAAGATTTTGCTAATCGAAAGATGTATTTGCAATCGGCAATGAAATTTTATATGAATCCGCCGACTGTTGGACCAAAACGAGAATCATTTTTGGATTTGGCTGTTCGCCTTTCCGCTGAATCGACCTCAGACATCCTAACATTAGATATTGTAACCAGTATGTTAAATGCGGCAGATGGGCAAATGATGTCAGAGCCTATGAGTGAAGAGAATATTGCTGCCATGGTACCATCCTCTCGTCATGCAGCTGTTCGCTTATTGGGAGTTATTACAGAAAGAGATTCGACAAGTGTGAATACGCAGATGAAAGCTGCCAGAATTTTAGAAGATAATAACGAACGTGAGGCTGCATTAAATCTATTGTACAAAAGAATTGATGCTGTTGCAGAACCAGAACGACGCAGTATGCGTTTAGAGATATTATCATTATGTAAAGCACTGAAGAGAGCACCTGAATTTTCAACCAAAAAGATGAAAGATCCACTGCTTATAGCAGATATTCTGTTGTTTGATGCAAAGTTTACAGATGCGTCAAAGAATAATATGAGTATTTTAAATGATGCGAATTCTCCTATTGAGTGTAAACTATCTGCCTGGGCAGGCATGATAGATTCTGATCCTGCCAGTGCATTTAAAAAAGCACCAGAACTTCTTAGTTTGATAGAAAAAAGTGATGAAAGATTGCGGCCACGTTTTGTAAACTGGTTTGGTCGAGAACTTTGGCGTGTATCAATGTATGAAGTTCCTGATCCTTATAAGAAAAAATATGCACTTGAATTTCCACGGGTAGAAATATCTACAGTAAATGGATGGCAAGACTCATTGGTAGAATCTATGGAAACTTTATTGCGTATTGATTCTGTTGCATGTTTTAAGCTTGATAATAATATGTTCCCGAATTCTTTACGTTACCCGGCAGCAGTATTTTATGGCATGAAAGGTGATATGGTTAAATCACGCGAGATTACAAACCGGCAGCAGGAATATGTTATAGCAGGTCGAGGAGGTGAAATGAAATTAGTTACTCCTACCAAAGAAGAAATTACGAATATTGACCAGTGGGTAAGTCAAATAATGAGGTCATTTTATAAAGGTAATCCGCCAGCTATGGCACCTGCACCTTTACGGGTAGCAGAGGCACAGAAACTTGTTAATGAAATAAAGAATGAAGCTGATACTAAAATAGTAAGCGCAAAGATTAAATTACTGGCAGAAATTGTCGCAGAGAGTGTAAATATCCTTGACCCATTACCAAGAGTATTGCGTTTAAATATGCCGCCACCGCCTACTCGTGAGGTTGATATGACACGTTTCGCGCCAATAGCGCAAGCTATACGCGATGTCATACAAATTGAATCAGCTAAAAAATCCACGTACCCGTTATTAAGGGATGGGCTTTTAGCCAGTATGCTTGTCGCCAGTAATCCGCAATTATTAGAATCGTTATATCAATTGTCGACTGAAGTTATTGATGTTTATGGTGATGCATGGGAAAAACCGATTTATAAAAATAGTGCAGCATCTAATTTTGTAAATTACCTGTCTGCCCGTCGGGTATATGATATGTCATTATACATAAATCGATTAAATGAAAAATATAATTTGAAAAAGTAAAGGTTATTTCGATAAATACAGCTAATAAAATATAATTCGATAATTATATTATCCTGCCCATCCATGTTAATAAAAAAATAGAGGTGTCTTATGAATGCTATTATGCCGGAGTTTCAAGTTGTACCAGTAGGTAACAACTGCTATACCATTAATGACCATGGGCGTACTGTCGCGCTTATTACCAGCCAGGGATATATTGACTGGTTGCTTCGGTCGATGGATACACCGGGGGAGCTTATTACTGAAATAGTAAAAGAGACTCACCTTTGTTATGTGCTGGGATTAAAGATATTGTTAATTACACCATCGCCAGCGACTGAAATAACGGATTTCTCTTACCAGGTTGATGCCGATGGTGAAACAGTTACTTTGCGGGGATTAGGAATGACTGCGGATAAGGATTGGCGGTCGGAGACTATAGCCATTCTTACTGCTGATTTTACCACCCGTGAATATCGCTGGCAATTAAGCACATCGCTGGTTTATTTAGGCTCCGAATCTTTCACACCACCATTTCACGAATGGGGTTTTGAATATAATAATGTTTATCCACATGGCACCGGACGATGTATGCTGTTTGCCCCTGACAAACGGTATAGCTGTACATTAATGACTGATAAAGATGAGACCATCTGGCGATTCCCGCATCAACATCAATTACATTACGGTCATAAAACTCATGCATTGCAAAATGGACCCACTTCAACTGCTGGTTTCTTTGGCGAACCATCTCCAGTCGGTTGTCCGGTAGTGACAGTGGATAATAGTCCATTAGAACCGTTCTGGCCTATTTGTGACATGTTTTATGATCTGCATTGCTGCGCAAAACTTGACCGTAAAATTCAGCCGGGTGAAAGTTGGACATTCAATTATCGGATATATTATCTTGATAATGAGACAGCGAACCAAATGCTGGCGCAGTCGCGTCCGGTACAAATTACCCTTGACGATTGGGAACAGCATGAACGTCCCCGTCTTGACCTGGGGATGAACTCGTTTGAACATGGATGCGACATTCATAAACCTGATGACTGTAGTGCATTTGTACAGAAAGCACCTCAGATGGTATGGGATAAAGAAGTAGGGCATATTACCAAGGGTTCATTGCGAATAACAAACAAAACCACCGAGGAAACTTTATGGTCGGCATGTCCACCGACTCAAATACCGCAAAGCACCCGGTTAAATATTACCGGCAAAATAATGACGAAAGATGTGGTCGGTAAAGGTGCTTATGTTCAACTGCGCTACCACACCTTTGTCTGGCATCCGACACCGCATGTGGAATGGTTGGATGTGTGCCAGTCTACCCCGATAACAGGAACCAGTGATGGCTGGGTACAGATTACGGTACCGGAATTGAAAGTTCCAAAAGAACATTTTGATTATCTGGTATGGATAGATTTTGTTGTGGATGGTACCGGCGTCGCCTGGCTGACCGATGTTGACGTTGATCTGCAATATGATGAAATACAGCCACCGACATTACAGGAAGGCGGTCGCGAAAAGCAGTCGAATGTAAAAGCGAAAAGCGGTTCCTCAACCGGATCGGGGATGGTTGGGTAGTGTAGAATTGCAAATGGTAAATGGCAAATTGCAAATGGCACAAGATCTTGCAAAAACTTTTTTTGTGATTAAACTTTAGGTTTGTGGTAGGCGAAAACCACCCCGACCTTCGGCCACCCCTCCTTGGCAAGGAGGGGAGTTTAAAATGAAGGTTTTGATTATATAATAAGTAGGTTTTGCAAGAGCCGTGGTGAATTAATAATTTCTATTTGA
>JBIJDE010000517.1:0-3667 GCA_044344305.1 Armatimonadota bacterium | reverse complement strand
AGACGCCGATTTCTTGAATTGACTAATTCGAGCAAGTCCAGACTTCATACTCATCGCCTGCGACATACCTTCAGGATCATCAGATGGCTTATTTATTCGCTTTCCACTGGCAGTCTGCAGTTGTAGATTACTTATTTTTTCATTGACTTTAGAAAGATTTTCTGAAAGAAATGATGTCATTATTGATTCTGAAATTCTCATATTACCCCCTTCTAACCGATTCTGTCCAGAAGAGTCTTCAACATCTCGTCTGCGGTTTGTAAAACTTTTGCTGATGCATCGTATGACCTCTGATAAAGCAGCATATTGGTTAATTCCTCGTCTAAAGAAACGCCAGATGCAGATTTCTCCTGTGTAAGGAGTTGTTTGGTTAGTGCTGTAGATGCGTCCGCATTCGTTTTGGCATTCTGTAAAGCAGTTCCTACTTGTCCAATGATTGCACGAGCAGCTTGATTTAGTGTTGAACTGCCAATTAATGGCTGACGATAAAGGTCTGAAATTTCTGTTGCTAAACTTCCATCGCCAGTTGCGCCTGGTATTCTGGTGGTTGTTATTTTGTTCACGTCCGCTTCTATTGCGTCGCTTACACGAATATCTGCGGCGGTATTTCCTGAAAAAAAATCTACTGCAGTCTCCCCTGCTAAAGTAACACCTTGTCGATGAAGGTTATTAATTGAATTAGATAATGTAAAGGCAATATTATCAAGTTGCGATTGAAACGTCGGTATGATTGAGTTGCGTGATTCAAGCAATCCACCTATTTCACCAGTGGTGGTTTTTAAAGTAGTATTGTCATCTGTCCATACCACTTTAGCTCCTGATGAATCAGCAACTAATTTAATCCTATTAGGTACAGTTCCTTGTACCAGCATCTTCCCATCTATTCCTATGTATGCTGCTCCATCATCAGTAGTATATGATGTAGCTCCGGTTAGCTTAGTCAACTCCATCATTGCCTGGTCGCGTTGATCTAAAATATCATTAACAGGCATTCCCTGAGTATTTCCATTAACAATGATAATATTTTGCTTTGCTATTGATTCCGTAAGATTATTAACTTCATTGATACGACTTTGCAAATTAGTATCAACATCACGAATAATTGCATTTAAATCATCTACAGTACTATTTATAAATCTGGCTAAGTTTTCTCCTGCTGCTCTTACAGATAATCTCCCAACTTGATCTTCTGGAGTATTGGCTAATAATTGCCATGAATTGAAAAAATTATCAAGCATTGAGGACAGATTTAAATCCGTAGCAGGCGATAGTGCGCTTTCAAGTTGTGTAAGAGTTGCAGTTGCAGATCCCCAGCGACCAGATTGTGCCATTGATTGCCTTGTTTGTTGTTGTAAAAATACATCTTGCATACGTCTTACAGTTACAACATCAACACCATTTCCTAATGCAGAAGTAAATCCTCCAAGGTTAGAAGCTTCACCATTAATAGTAGTGGCAGCTAACTGTACAACCTGCCGGTGATATCCGTCAGTGCTTACATTGGCTACATTATGGCTGGTCACTTCTAAGGCGCGTTGGTTAGCGACTAATCCAGTGAGAGCAGTATTAATTACCTGAAATGAAGGCATACAATTCTCCTCTCAAAAATTATGCGCAACTATCCATCAGAAATCTTGCCGATCGGCGAGGTTCTGATTGTGGTCTTGCCTGGTAGGTTTGGGATGTACCATTGTTGCTAATCAATCGCAAGGTAAAATCAACATACTTTAACGCTTGCTGCGCAAGATACCAATTGATTCTACCTTCACGTTGAATATCTATAAGTGCTGTTGATAATTCTCGCTGATAGTTTGTAACTGTAGTTGCAAAAGGTTCAGGTAGATATTTAATTACCATTGATAATGAAAATGATTCGTCAGATTGCACCTGATTGCCGATACGGTCAAGCAATCGAATAATTTGGGCAGATAATCTAGCCTGTTCTGCCAATACAAGCTTTTGTTCTTCAACAATGTCCTGCAACCTTTCAATCTTACTATCAAGTATGCAGGATCTTTCTTCATCTATCAGCTCGCGTAGGCGTGCCAATACACCTTGCTGGTGCTCCAGCAAGTTGATTAATATTTCATTAGCGCCCATGATACTCTCCCCTTGCTATTTCTGCAGGATTTTGGACAGGCGGCCTTCGGAAATAATCTTATCTGCTATCTTATCTGAAGATATTATATAATCACCATCTTCAATAAGCTGCCTATAAGCATCCACCTTGTCCTGCCGTACTTCTGGAGCCTTTGCTATTACCGCTTTAGCGGTGGCTACTGTCTCCAGTCCGGCGGAGAGCACAATCTGGTCTGTTGACCTGGTATCAGTAGTAACTGCAGTTTCAGTTACCTTTTTAACCTTGGTCGCTTGAACCGGATTAATGGGCCCAATCTGTGATCCCGTGATTCTCATGAACATACCCTCCGACTTCACAGGCAAAAACTGCGCCATTTATTATATCGGCACACATTTGCAATAACTTTAGCGTTTTCTGAAAATATTTTCAGAATTATTTTTATTCGCTGGCTATCCTTCGCCCCGTTGGGTCTTTTCTACCTTCGGTTGACTTAATTGACGATACATTAAATCAGCAATGCCCAGCGGTTTAGACTCTGCAATCTTTGCTGCATATTGACCATCCAACATTTCTTGAAATATCTTTTCACCTTCTGATTTTTTCAGAAATCCATCTTCTGGCACAGAACGGCGCATCTCTTTTAGCATTGAAGCAACAAAATATGCCTCAAATTCTCCGCAAGCTTTTTTTAAATCTTTTTCATCTTGTTTAAGATTTTTATTAATGCCATTTGCGGCGGATGTTATATCTAATGGTAATATTTCAAGATTATTCATTTTTTTTACCTTACATATTGATTTTCGACAGATTTATCAAAAACTTGAGAGAATGTGCTAAAGATTGGTATAATAAGCCGACATGACATTTGAACACATAAACACCCCTGACAAAATTCGCAATATTGCGATCATCGCCCACGTTGACCACGGGAAAACTACACTTGTTGATAAAATGCTAAAGCAAGCTGGAGCATTCCGTGAAAACCAACACATTGAAGAACGAGTGATGGACTCTAACCCGCTTGAACGCGAGCGCGGTATTACCATCCTTGCCAAAAACACATCTGTATGGTGGGAAGATACGAAAATTAATATCGTTGACACTCCCGGTCATGCCGATTTCGGTGGCGAGGTTGAACGCATTTTGCGTATGGTAGATTCTGTTTTACTTCTTGTAGATGCTGCAGATGGTCCGATGCCGCAGACTCGATTTGTATTACGTAAAGCACTGGCATTAGGTTTGCGTCCTATAGTTGTTATAAATAAAATAGACCGACCAGGCGCAAGACCACACCAAGTCCATGATGAAGTCTTTGATTTATTTATAGAATTAAGCGCAACAGATGCACAACTTGATTTCCCTACAATATTTGCATCAGCAAAATTTGGAACAGCATCTAATGATCCTGATGAAGAAAGCTCTGATTTACGTCCATTATTCGAAACAATTCTTGCAAATGTTCCTGCACCTAAAGTAAACTTAGAAGGTACATTCCAAATGTTAATTTCTACTCTTGATTTTTCTCCATACTTAGGACAGATGGCAGTAGGTAGAATTGAACGTGGAATTGTTAAGAATGGAGACCAG